>CAYRJI010000007.1:0-38042 GCA_964424645.1 uncultured Akkermansia sp.
GGGGAACCTCCCTTCCTTAAATCTAAGGAGACACGGCAATGAAGAAAATAGTCATTGCAAGAGCACACATGTGCAACATGTTGGCACCTGCCTACGGTCCGAGTCTGCATCGAACGTATTTCCCCCGGTACACGCCACCGTTAATATGATCGTGATGGTTATTATCCGATAAACGAATGGTGGGGGAGGAGTTGCGGGAGTCCCCCGTGACCCCTCCCCTCGCCGCATCCGAAAATGACGGTCGAAGAACCCTCATGCACCTACGGCACGAGGGTTTTTCGTACATGATTTGCGACCAAGACATTACTCGTTTCTAGGGACATCAAAGAATGCGGATTAGGCGCAACAAGGCTGCGCGGATGCGCTGAGAGAAAGCGAAGAAGAGAAGGTGCGTATGGGATCAATCAACGCAACCGTGAAGTTGAAGCCCCCCTCGATGCGCAGAGCGTCTGTAACCCGTATGGGGATTGGCATTGCGGCGATTCTCGAAAATTTTATTGAGACAGATGAGGTGTGACTTCCATTCCCCTCTGTTTCCCCGCGACAAGGTCATCGCTCCGTTCTAGGCATTTAATTTATTCGGGACAGATGTGGATGTGGCTTGACACTCGGGGAGGGGGCGGCTATACTGACCATGTATGAAAGCTCCGGCAATAGCGATTGACGGACCGGCGGCATCCGGCAAATCTACAGTTGCCAAACGGGTGGCAAAAATTCTGGGGTTTACATTTATCAATACCGGTGCCATGTACCGTGCTATTGCATGGTACTTAGCGAAGAAGGGTGTACAAGCCTCTGATGTGGAAAGCATCCGCCGCATTCTGCCGGAGATGCCGCTGGAGTTTGCTAAGGAGGGTACGATGTCGACGGTACTTTGCGCCGGGAGGAAGTTGAGCGGTGAGCTTACGGAGCCGGTAGTCAACGAATCGGTTTCGACGGTGGCAGCCGTGCCCGAAGTGCGGGAGTTCCTCTTACAAAAGCAGAGAGAGTACAACGCCGAAGAGCCGGTAGTGATGGAGGGACGCGACATCGGTACTGTGGTGTTTCCGGACACCCCCTTCAAGTATTTCGTGACGGCATCCGAGGAGGTGCGTGCCGCTCGCCGTGCCGCCCAAGGTCTCCGTGATTCTATTCGTGAGCGCGATAAAAGGGACCGAGAACGGGCGTGTGCACCCCTGTCTCAGGCTGCGGATGCCCGAGTGATTGATACCTCCGCGATGAGCATCGACGAGGTTGTGTCTGAAATTGTCTCAGATGTCCAACGTCAAATGAACCAAACCGAATGAATCCGGTCTATTTTCTAGGACATTCCTTGGTGCGTGGGCTGTTTGAGAGTATTTTTCGCCTGCGCATCCTCGGATACGAAAAACTCATCCAAGAGGGTCCGTGTATTTACGTAGCCAACCACGAGAGCTACCTCGACCCGCCTTTGCTGGGGCAGATGTTCGAAAAACCGGTGTATTTTTTGGCACGCAAAACTCTCTTTGACCCGCCGTTCATGAGGCTGGTGTTGCCGCTGTGCTATGCCCTGCCCATCGACCAAGCACGCCCGAACCCGGGGAGCATTCTCGGGGTGATGCGGCTCCTGCGTGCCGGGGGGCGAATCATCATCTTCCCGGAAGGTGCCCGTAGCCCGGATGGGCAAATCCATGAAGCCATGCCCGGTATAGGTCTCATTATCGGCAGGATGCAGGGTGTGCCCGTACAACCCTTGCGCATCGAGGGTGCTTTCGAGTGTTTGCCCATCCACAGTCACCGGCTGCGCTTCTTCCCACTTACAGTAAGTGTGGGTGACCCTATTACGTTCGCCCCGGACGAGCTGCGCGGCAAGGGTCGCACGATGCAGTTACACATCGGTCACAAAATCATGGAGGCCATACGCTCCCTACCCACCGAGTTCGAGTAAATGTTGCAAGCGTTGAGAGTGCAGAACTTTCGCTGCTACGATGAGCTCGGCTGGGAGATTCCCGCGCGTGGGGCTCTGTTGCTGGGGGAAAATGCTCAGGGGAAGACAAGTTTGATCGAAGCCATCTGCGTGGGGCTCACCCTGCACAGTCCCCGTGCGCCGCGCTTGGCGTCTCTCGTCCGTCACGGTTGTGAGCAGTTCGGCATCGCAGTAGATACTCACAGCTGTCGCCGCCGTCTGCTCCGCCAGGCCCACGGCTTGGAACTGCGTGTAGATGGTTCGGTGGTGCGCGATCCTTCCCGGTACCTCGCCGGTGCCCCCCCGGTCACTTGGCTGGGCAACCGCGATCTCGGGCTGGTAAGCGGAGCCGCCGAGCTGCGTAGAAATTACTTGGACTTTCTGGGTTCCCAGTGGCACCCGGAATATCGCGCGGAGCTCCTCGCCTACAAGCGCGCCCTCAAATCTCGCAACCTCCTGCTGCGTCTCCCGCACCCGAGCAGGGATATGTTGCAGAGTTATGCGGCGGTGATGGCTCAGCACGGGGAACACCTCATGCTGCTGCGGCGTGACCTCCTCTCTCTCCTCGAGCCCCACGTGTCTGAGTTCCACGCCCGCATCAGTGCCGGGCAGCACGAACGTGTCTCTCTCTCTTACGAGCCCTCCACCTCCCTTCCCCTTGCCCGCGCCATGCAGGATAATGCGGAAATCGATTTACGCGTCGGTTTCTCTGCGGTGGGTCCCCACCGCGATGACTTCCTGCTGAGCATCGACGGTGTGCCGACTGCCTCCTATGCGTCCGAGGGTCAACAGCGTACTCTAGCGGTGTCCCTCATGCTCGCCCAAGCTTGCCTCCTCCACACTGAAACAGGTCTCGCACCCATTGTGCTCATCGACGACATTTTCGGAGAACTGGACCCGCTGCGCCGCCATGCCCTCCTGCGCACTTTACCTACTGAATGTCAAATTTTTATCACCGCAACCCATCTGGACTGGCTGGGCTCTCTTCCCCCCCCCCTCCCTGTTCAACGCGTGCACCGGGCGGCATTGATCTAGACCCAAACCCACCCCGACCACACACGCCCAACATGAAGTACGAGGTACGAAGTGGCCGAGCCGAGGAGTGGCGGGTGTGGTAGGCTATCGGGTCGTGTAGGAAAAACGTGCGTGGTGAGAGTATTGTGGCAAGCTGTGTCACGCGTGATGGATCGTGGTGTCGCGCGAGCACCTCTTCATGACCTCGCATACCACAGACGCGTCATCCTCACGGGTGCATGGATTTAGTTCCTACACATCGTTTTGGCTTTGCCTCCTCCCGTCATGCCCGCGCAACTCCGTTGCGCCTATCTCCTTCACTTCGTACCTCGTACTTGATCTCCCCTGTCTCTTCCTGCCTCAAGGTTATCGCCCACCACGAAGCTCGTATTTTTCTTGGGACGGCTGTGGTGGCTCGGTGCAGGTTCTTTATTTTCGGTTGCAGGACGGGGAAGGAAATTGTATAATGGAGCAGTAGATGCGAGAGCCAAGGAACAGCGGAGGTGTCCCCGAGCGAGGGAAAGAGGAGGAGCGGCATCACGGGAGAATACGCCCGGATGTGCCGGACCACGAAATTTTGCGTCTCATCGGGAAGGGAGCATACGGGGATGTGTGGTTGGCTAGGTCAGTGACCGGAGCATACCGCGCCGTCAAGGTGGTTTGGCGAGAGGATTATGAGGATGAGCAGCTGTATGTGAGAGAGTTTGAGGGCGTGCTGCATTACGAACCGGTGGCGCGGGGGATACCGGGCGTGGTACATATCCTGCACGTGGGACAAAATGCCGGGGAGCACGCCTGTTATTACTACGTGATGGAGTTGGCAGATGACGCCTACACCGGCATCCAAATTGATCCCGAGGGTTACGTGCCCCGCACTCTGGCAAGCGACATGAAACTTTACGGGCACAAACCCATGCCTCTCGATTACGTGCTCGAGGTGGGGAGCCAGTTGGCTCACGCTCTGGATGGTTTGCACGGGGAAGAACTGACTCACGGGGATGTGAAGCCGACCAATATCGTGTTTGTGCATGGACGCGCAAAATTGGCTGACGCGGGGAGCGTTGCCCCGAAAGCGCGGCGTAATTATGCCGGGACGGAAGGTTACATCCCACCGGATGGTCCCGGAACAGCACGGGCGGACGTGTATGCGCTGGGAATGGTTCTCTACGAGCTGTGCACGGGTAAGAAGCCCCTAGAATTTCCGGACTTGCCGCCGGAGGTACCCGAAGGGAGCTCACACCGCAAATGGCTGAAGTTCAATGAAATTATTTGTGCGGCGGCAAACCCGCAGGTGGGCAAAGAGAGCATCGTTTCTGCCCAAGAGCTCGCAGAGCGTATGGACGAACTGCGGCATTACGCCCCGAGGCACCACGCCCGGATGCGGCGTCGGCGCATGTGGGCAAAGCGGGCGGCTGTGGTACTGGCTCTACTGACCTTGGGAGGGGTGTCACTTTATTCCTTTGCCCCGCAGGAGTGGTGGACGCGTTTGGCTGCGGCAAGAGATGCTTTGCAGGGAGAAAGAAGAGGGAAAGCGGACCAAGCCGCCGAAGGAGCTCAGTTGTTTATCTCGACCGTACCCGCAGGGGCATCGATCTTCCGAGAGGACGGAACCTACGTGGATGAAACACCGTATGGACCGGTGGATATGCGACCGGGAGAAAATGTGGCATTTGTGCTCCGCCGGGAGGGATATTCCGATCTCCCCGTGCAGGGTACCGTTCCGACCGGCGGCGTGCTGGCATTGGGCGGGAAAATGGTGCCCTTCGCCCCCCCACGTCGCCGCGAAAATTGGCAGGACGCTCTCGGTTGCACGTACCTCTACGAGCAGGGTGTGCACCGCGCGGCTCATGCGGTAACAGTGGAACAATTTGAGAGCTTCCTGAAGCGCGCGGCATCGGCAGATGCTATCCGGTATGAAAAAGTAAGTGGAGATGATTTTGTGCGAACCACGCGCGAAGGCATCACGGAATACACGCTTTGGCTGGCTCATCTGTGTGAGGCACGGGGCTCGCTCGGATACGACTACTTCCTCACGGCTCTGCCGGTGCCCGGAACGACACTGAAGGATGGGTTGAGCGCATTCCGTATGGCGGCATACCCGGTGCAAAAAACACCGGTGACGCTGGTGACGGCCCCCCCCGGGGCAACGGTATGGCTCAACGGACGACCGCTGGGGGTGACTCCCCTGCGCGACGTACATGTGCCCCTAGCCCCGTACTTCTTGGAATTCCGTCTAGCGGGATACGCGACGGAACGCTTCAGCGGGATTTCCCCCAAGGGGCTCGTCCTGAACACAACGCTGAAGCGAAACCACTCTGTGGCATTCGGGACGCCTTGGGAAAATAGCCTAGGTCTGCGCTTCCTTCCCCTCTCTCCCAATCTCATGGCCTGCGCAACAGAGGTGCGCGTCGCAGACTTTAGTTCATTTGTCGTGACCACGGGGACGGCACCGGCAGACCCGGTCGACTTTGTACAGGAGGCAAACCACCCGGCAGTCGGCGTGTCGCGCGCAGATGCCGAACGCTTTGCCCACTGGTTGACGGTTCAGGAACGTGAGCGGGGGCTCATCGAGCAATCAGACGCATACCGCTTGCCGACGGATGAAGAGTGGAGCGCGATGGTGGGGCTGAAAAACGAGCGCGGCTCCAGTCCGTATGAACGTGCTCGGAGTCAACACGGCACTGCACACCGTCAATTTTCGTGGGGACTTCATTGGCCACCACCACCCGGTAGCGGTAACTTTGCGGATGACTCTGCTCGCCCCTATCTGCCGCCCCAGCGTGTGCTGGAGCATTACTCGGATTCGTTCCCTTTTACAGCCCCGGTGGGCTCGTTCGCCCCCAATGTGCTCGGCTTTAACGATCTCGCAGGCAATGTACAAGAGTGGGTAAGTGACGAATACGGCGGTCCGCCCGGTTTTCCCTTCCGCCACTACGCCGTCACTCGCGGAGGCGATTTTACGTCCTTCCGCCCGTCTCAGCTTTCCGCCGGTGTGCGAACCCCCCGCCCCGCCGATGAACGCAGCTCAACGGTGGGTTTCCGCCTCATGCTCGAAAGAAACCTCAATCAAAGCGGCTTCCCCACACCCACCACCACAAGTACGAGGTACGAAGTACGAAGTACGAAGTAGCAAAGCTGTGGCGGTTGGTAGAGGGTGAGGAGGAGGGAGTGGTGGGGTAGGACGTGCGTGATGAGGGTGGTTGGAGAGAGGTGTGTGGCAGGGAGCGACGGAAGAAGTGCATACGAAGTACGAAGTAGCAGAGCTGTGGCGGTCGGTAGGTGGGGAGGAATGCTAGAATTCCTTGCGTGCCAGCACCCACGAGGCGACTACCAAGTGCAGCAAAGCGTAGACTAGGGCGATCAACCCGAGTCCACCGAGCAGAGCGAAACTGACGCTTTCCCCTGCCGTTGTGGCATCTGTGACGGAAAAGAGGCTGAAGTCCGGGATGAGCACAGAGAAGACACGCTCTGTCCACTGCAAAGAATCGCTCATGCCCGGGTGCCCCCCGGTCGCAGCAATATTTTGAAAGAGTCTACCTTGAAACATGCCGACGAAGAAAAGTCCGAATCCCATCACAATGCTGACAATTGTGCCGCTGGTAAGGCAGGAAATGAGCAGCGTCAGCGTTGTGAGTACCGCCATCCCCAAAAACAGGATGAGAATGCCGAGCTGTGTATTCAAGGTGTTGCCGACAGCGTGTAGGCGGTCCAGATATGGCTGCATTTCTGGGGCACTCAACCCGGCGGCAGAGAGCTGCTCCCGTAGGTCGGCTGCAATACCGGGCTCGCGCAGCTGCAGCAGTAGCACCATCATCCCATCCATGATCGCCAGCATGACGAGTAGCACGCCGAGCACACCGAGAACTTTGCCCAACAGGTAGTCAAAATGCGGTACGGGCTTGCTGAGTATGGTATAAAGGATGCGGTCCTCGCTGTCTCGCGGGATGAGAAGTGCCGTTGCCGTCACGCAGAAAAACATGCTGAACAGGCGCATGCAGCCTACGGCGACATCCTGAATGAGCTGTAACTGCCCCAATCCGGCAAACTCAACCCCTAAGTTCTGCTGGTAAGGCAGAAATTGCAGAGCCAAAAAACCGAGGGCAAATGCGGCCATCACCACAAATAATCGCATGCGCACCAGTTGGGTGAACGTTACCCCAGTCACCGCCGCGATGCGTCCGGGCGCATGGATGAACTGTCTGAAAATAACCGACATGGTTCACTTGCGCGCAGCTTTCTCCCCTTCGTCAATGAGATGCCAAAAGGAACGTGACTCGCCCAGTCGCTGGTCCTCTGTCCCGGTGCTCATCCCCGTGCGAAAAAGAAAATCGCGTAGTGAATTGGTATGCAACACTCGCTGCACGACAATTTTATCATCCTCCAGCGTGAAATAGACCCGGTAATCCTGAAACCGATACCGAAAAATTTTACGTCCGTCTCTTTCCACCACCCCGAAAACTCCTTCCTTTTCTCCCGCTTTCACGCTCTCCCCATCTACTTGGAAGCTGTTCACGAGCTCCAACTGCTCTAAGGTAGGAATGGCAGAAAATTCCGCCGCACTTATCTCATTAAATACGATCTGATGCACGCTCGCATTCTACCATGCTATCCCCGTTCCCCGCAAGTCTAAAAAAAAAGTCACATCCGCTTTCCGCACCGGGGTAAAAATCAGTGTATTTCCCGCCACAAAACCATCGCTCAGCAATAAGCATTTATAACTACAGGAGGGCGCAGGCAAGGAGGGTGAGCGGTACGGCGAGGGAGGGGGAGTCGATGAGGTCGATGACGCCGCCGATGCCGGGGATCAGGTGACCGCTGTCCTTGACACCCAAGCCGCGCTTGATGAGTGAGCCGACGAGGTCACCCACCACGGCGAGCAGAAAGATCGGCAGGACAAAGAACGCGGCGAGAAGTGCATCGTTCCCCTTGCCCAAGCAGGAACCGTCCGAGCAGAGCGGAACAGCCATGAAGCAAAGTGTGGTGAGCAGGGAGGAACCGATGATGCCCTCCCAAGATTTGTTGGGGGAAACCGCCGGGCTGAAGGGGCGAGGAATGATACGATGCCCCAGCAGGACTCCACACAGGTACGCCCAAATATCGCTCAGCTTGGACAGGGCAATGACGAAGAGAGTCGGGATGGCGAGTTCGTTTCGGTGGATGGCTAGGAGTGCGAAAGCAAAGAGCCAGCCGGGGTAGATAAAGGCGAGCAGTGTGGTGCCCAAACCGCGCAGGGCAGCAGCGAAGTTTTGTTTGCCGTAGTCGAGGCGCACCAGTTCGCAGACAAACGCCGTCAGCGCGTACACAATGAGGGCGAGGAGCGGGAGAGCGCAGGAGGACGCGTGCGCATCGGAGCGGTCATGCAGGTCAGGCGGCAGCAGGAACATGAGCAACCACGGGTACAAACAGGTGCCGACCAAGATGAGGGGGCGGTTACATTCCCGCTCCCTGCCGCGAAGCATGCAGAACCACTCCACACCCGCCAGTGAGCACAGCAGGCACACGAACGCCCCCGCGTAATACAAATTGCCGTGGCCGCGGATGACGGCTGCAACGACACCCGCCAGTAGGGAGAGCAAGATCACGGTGCCGGACAGCCGCTTGAGGAACGTCTGCAACTTAGGACTCATGGTCAACCATGTTGAGCGCGAGGGAGAGGTCAGTGAGCGGGGCAGCCGGGGCAAGCCCAACCGGCGCGGATATCCGCGAAGAAGTCATTCCCCTTGTCGTCGACGAGGATGTAGGCGGGGAAATCTTTGACCGTAATTTTCCAGATAGCTTCCATGCCGAGTTCCGGGTACTCCAGACACTCAATGGAGGAGATACAATTTTTCGCCAAATCGGCCGCCACACCGCCGATAGAACCTAAGTAAAAGCCGCCGTATTTTTGACACGCATCAGTGACAGCTTGGGAACGGTTGCCCTTGGCGATCATGATGAGGCTGCCGCCGTGGGATTGAAAGAGCTCGACGTAAGAATCCATGCGCCCCGCCGTGGTGGGACCGAAGGAACCGGAGGGGAGACCCGCAGGGGTCTTGGCGGGTCCCGCGTAGTAGATGGGGTGTTCCTTGATGTAGGCGGGCAGCTCCTGCCCGGCATCCAGACGCTCCTTGAGCTTCGCGTGGGCGATGTCGCGTCCCACGATGATGGTACCGGAGAGCGAAAGCCGGGTTTTCACCGGGTACTTGGTGAGCTCGGCGAGCACCTCGGGCATCGGGCGGTCTAGGTCAATGGGGACACCGGTACTCTTCGCTTCACGCAGCTCGATGGGGATGTATTTACCGGGATCCTGCTCCAGCTCTTCAATAAAGATACCCTCCGGCGTGATTTTAGCCTTGACATTGCGGTCAGCCGAGCATGACACACCCAGAGCCACCGGACAGGACGCCCCGTGACGAGGTAGGCGCACCACACGCACATCCAAGGCAAACCACTTGCCCCCGAATTGGGCACCGAGTCCCAGCTTCTCCGCTTCGGCGCGCAGTTCAGCCTCCAGCTCCACATCCCGGAAAGCACGCCCGTGCTCATTGCCTGTGGTGGGCAGACTGTCGTAGTATTTAGCCGATGCCAACTTCACCGTCTTCAGGCAGAGCTCCGCGCTCGTTCCCCCCACCACGAAAGCCACGTGGTAAGGCGGGCAAGCAGCCGTGCCCAGCGTGCTCATCTTTTCTACTAGGAACTTCTTGAGCGAGAGCGGATTCAGCAGGGCTTTAGTCTCTTGATAGAGGTAGGTCTTATTGGCGGAGCCGCCCCCCTTGGCGATGAAGAGGAAACTGTACTCCATGCCGTGGTCGGTGGAAAAAATGTCGACCTGCGCCGGGAGGTTGGTGCCGGTGTTCACCTCGCGGTACATGTCCAATGCCACATTTTGGGAGTAACGCAAATTGTTGGTAGTGTAGCAGTCGTAGGCTCCGCGAGAAATCCATTCCGCGTCGTTGCAGCCCGTCCATACCTGCTGCCCCTTCTTGCCGACGCAGATGGCAGTCCCGGTATCTTGGCAGAGTGGCAGCACACCCAGTGCTGCCACTTCGGCATTGCGCAGCATGGTAAGTGCCACACTTTTATCATTTTCGGAAGCTGCCGGGTCGCTCAGGATGCCCTGCACCATCCGCAGGTGCTCCGGGCGAAGGTAGAAAGCCACGTCGTGCCAAGCCGTTTCAGCCAGAAGCCGCAGTCCTTCCGGCTCCACCTTGAGCATGGGGTGTCCCTCAAAGTTACCTACACTCACAAAGTCTTTGGTAATCAACTTATACGTCGTCGAATCCTCCCCCATGGGGAACATTTCTTGGTACACAAAAGGTGGCGTTGCCATAGTACCCCTCTTGTACCACGATTTTAGCTCCATGGCGAGCAAAATCACATCTGTCCCAAAAATAAAATACTTAGTGGTGTGCAGTAGCCTTTGGGACAGGTGTGAATAATTTGTCGGACTTGACAAGGGAGGGCATGGTGGGTAGTATAGTGGCATGCACCTCAATCAAGCGATTCTCGATAAAAAGGGGCTTCAGATACCGGACGCACCGGCACCCGTGGGCTCGTATGTGCAGTGTGTCCGCAGCGGCAACCTGCTGCATCTTTCCGGCGGCATCTCGGTGAACGGCGACACTGCTTTTTACGGTAAACTCGGGCGCGACCTCTCTGTCGAGCAAGGACAGCAAGCGGCGGTGGCAGCCATCCTCAACCGACTCGGTGTCATCCGGGCAGAGTTGGGCAGCTTTGCGCCGCTTACGCGCATTGTGGCGGTCAATGGATTCGTGAACTGCACCCCGGAGTTCACCGACCAAGCCAAGGTGCTCAACGGCGCATCAGATTTACTCGTAGAACTTTTCGGTCCGGGGGCTGCCCATTCGCGCTCTGCGGTGGGAGTGGTCAGCTTGCCCCTCGGTGTGGCGGTGGAAATTAACATGATCGTCGAGTTCGACCCGGCGTTGGTCTGACTCCCGACAAAGGGTGCGGCTTATGGCAACGATCGTTCTGGGAGTCTGCGGGTCGATAGCGGCATATAAAGCGGCGGACGTGGCATCCCGTCTCACCAAAAGCGGACACGAGGTGTATTGCGTATGCACACCGACAGCCCTGCGCTTTGTGAGTCCTCTGACGCTCATGACCCTTTCGCGGCACCGTGTCATATCCTCTTTTGAGGATGAGACCACCGACTGGGTTCCGGCTCACATTGCCTTGGCGCAAAAAGCCGATGTGTTCGCCGTGGCACCGGTGAGTGCGAACACGCTGGCGTGTTTCGCCCAAGGGCTGGCTCCGAATGTACTCACCTCGCTGTACCTCGCCACCCGCGCGCCCGTCCTCCTCTTCCCAGCCATGAATACACTCATGTGGGAACACCCTGCCACTCAGCGCAATGTGCAGGAGCTCCTTCGACGCGGCAATTCCATCATCGGACCGGCTGAAGACGGCGAATTAGCCTGTGGCACCTGCGGTAAGGGTCGCTTGGTGGAGGTGGATTGCATTGTCTCCCACATCCTGAAATCCATCGACCCGCAGTCGAACCACTGAACCGCGCCACAGCCCGCCCGAGGAATTGCTCGAGGGCGGCACGGTGAGTTCAGATTCTTATGGCGGCGGAGCTCCAAGTGAGTCCTGCGCCGAAGGTTACCATCAACACAATATCTCCCTTCTTGGCGCGTCCGGAACGTAGTGCTTCATCCAAGGCAATGGCACAGGCCGCCCCGGAGGTGTTTCCGTATTTCTGCAGATTCACAAAAACGCGTTCCGGGGGAATCCCGAGGCGTTGAGTGACGGCATTGATAATACGCAGGTTGGCTTGGTGAGGAATAACGAGGGCAATATCTTCCGGCTTGATCCCGGTGCGCCGGAGGAGCGAAAGTGCTGAATCTTTCATGTGTGCCACGGCATGGCGGAAGACCTCATTGCCGCGCATCGCCAATGTGTATAGCTTTTCGTGGATGTTCTCCTCCGTGGTCGGTATCGCAGAACCTCCGCCCGGCACCAGCAAAAGATCCGTGAGGGTGCCGTCCGACCCGATATCGGAAGCCAAAACCGCACTGTCACCGGGCTCGCCGCTGCCCGTGCGCAGTACCGCCGCCCCGGCTCCGTCCCCGAATAACACACACGTGGTTCTGTCCTCCCAGTTCACAATGTGACTGAGTTTTTCGGATGAAATGATGAGAGCCGTGCGTGCCTGCCCGCAACCAATGAACTGAACGGCTGTTTTCAGGGCGTAGAGGAAGCTCGAACATGCCGCAGAAATATCAAAGGCTGCCGCATTCACTGCGCCGATATTGGCCTGCACATAGCAAGCCGTCGATGGGGTGAATGTGTCCGGCGTCACCGTCCCCACGATGAGGAGGTCGATCTCTTCCGCCTTTACCCCGGCTGCTTCCATCGCGCGCTTTGCCGCGTGGGTCGCCATGTCGCTCGTCTTTTCGTCCGGTGCCGCTATCCGGCGCTCTTCTATCCCGGTCCTCTCCACAATCCATTCATTGGAGGTGTCGACCATCTTCTCCAAATCGGAGTTGGTCAACCTGTGCTCCGGTACGTACGACCCCGTGCCGATGAGTGCCACCGGCAATCGTTTGAAGGGCTTTGTTAAATCATTCATCCTACACTGTGTCCGGTTTGTGTCAGTCTCGTGGGGTACCCATCCCCGACCGCGCGCACATCATACCACACCCCCCTCCCCATTGCAAACCAAACCCACATCTGCCCCAGATAAATTAAACGCCTCGAGTGGTGCGATGGTTTTGTCGCAGGGAAACACGAAGGTGATCAAGTACGAGGTACGAAGTGAAAGAGCTAGGCGCAACGGGGTTGCGCAGGGGGAAGAGGAAGGAACGATGCGTGGGGAATTATTCGACGATTGGTAGCGGTGCCGTATTTTTCCAATCGCCGCGTGTGAAGTCCGGGAAAACCTGCGGGGCACCACCTTCATTCACCGACTTTTCGGAAAGGGGGCTTACCGCAGACCAAAAAGCTCCTTCGTACACATTTTGGTCCATGGGTTCGCCGTTGTGCAGGCATTCAATGACGCGGTAGAGCATAATGTAATCCATGCCGCCGTGACCGCCGTTCTTGCGCGCATCCTCACCGAGTCGCTTGTAGAGCGGGTGGTCGTAGTGGGCATACAGGTCAGCTTCGGCAGCCGGTCCTTCATACCACACGTGGTAAGAACCTTCTTCGTCGATCTCGGCACCTCCGGGTTGGTTCTTATCCGGGGCATCACCGGTCGCTCCGGGGCTGATGTACTCCCCGGCGACGCGCAGCGGATAGTCCGCCAGAGTACCGGCAGTTCCCTGAATGAGGTTCTTGCGGTCATACGGGCGCGGACTGGTTTCATCCCACTGCACGAGAATGGTGCGCCCTTTCTTGGTCTTAATGATGGAGGTGCTGATGTCTCCGCAGTTGAACTGAAGCTTGTTCCATTTGTGGTCGGGCGCAAAGTTCTTTTTGGCGTAAGCGGCGCGCCCTAGAGCGGGGCTGCTGAACGAGGCGATGCGGTCGAAGGTATCCTCACCGCGCGCGAGACCCATGTACTGCGCCACCGGTCCCAACCCGTGCGTGGGATAGAGATTACCGTTGCGGGCGGCATAATGATTCGTGCGCCACGAACCGCAGCCGCGTTCCTCGCTCCACATCTGCATACGCAGCTCGTGAATGTAGCCCGCCTCGCCGTGCAGGAGCTCACCGATGAGCCCCTGACGCACCATGTTCAAAAACATGAGCTCATTGCGCCCGTAGTTGCAGTTCTCCAGCATCATGCAGTGCTTTTTCGTCCGCTCAGCAGTGTCCACCACACGCCACAAATCCTCCAGCGTGATCGCCAGCGGTACCTCCACAAACGCGTGCGCCCCGCTCTCCATCGCGTCGATACTCATCTGCGCGTGCGTCTCCCACGGGGTGTTGATAATCACCGCGTCCGGTTTCACCTCGGCGAGCATCTTCTTGTAGGCGTCGCGTTCTTTATTGTACTCCGCCGGGCGTTTCCCGGTGTGCTTCTCCAGCCAATCCGCCGTCTTCTTCGTCGCGTCCTCAAATAAATCACACACCGCCACCACTTCACAGTGCGGAATTGCCGCAAATTGATACGTCTGCCAAGCTCCGCGTTCCCCCAAACCTATCACCGCTACGCGTACATTCTCAATCTTCGGTGCTCGGAACCCTCCCATATAAATACTCCCCGCCGGACGCGGCTGCACAGCCGTCGTATCCTTCACCGATATGTTTTTTTCATGTGTTGCCTGCGCGGCACTCACACCGAGATCCTGCGCCCAAAGGGACGCCCCTGCCAACAGCACGGCACAACCCACTGCCCTCATCATGGTTCTGTAGAATAATCGCGTATTCATGGTATAAGCATGTTCATGGTGTCAGCACGCCAAAACGCGTACTACATAAAGTACGCGCCGACAGGCAATGACCTTTCAAGAAGATGTCTCACCACGCATTTGTTCGCACTTCAGTTTAGTCTTGAACGGGGGTAATGTTGTGGCATAATGAGGCATGCCCTCTTATCGTGTCATAACAGGTCTCGCGGTGTCGGGGATGTCCGTGTGCGGCGTATGTTGCCTGTTGCCGGGCAAGGTCATGGTTCCTCGGCAAGCGCGGTAAGTCACACAACCTCTGATGAAAATACTGCGATGCTCCAAAATGAATTGATTTCCGTGATAGTAGAGAAGGTCGGGCGTAAGCTCGTGAATGTGTCCATCGTTGACAAGGTAAATGGGCGGACGTACAGCCTCGGCAAGAACATTTTCTGCCTGACTGTGCTGGATACGGTTACGAATGAAGCCTGCTCAACGACGAAGGTGGCGGATACGAGTCATTTACTGACGGTGAGCGACTTGCTTTGCGGTGAGATCGTGACGGAAAAGCTGGAGGGTCAAAAAGACGCGCGGAGGCTGGTGGAGCGCGTCTCCGGAAGCCGAATCAAGGTGCCTTTCGCCCTCCCGGCGGATGGAACAAAATTGACGTGGTGGTTGGAGCTGCGGGAGGGTAAACCGTACGTGCGTATCGGGTTGGATGTAACAGCGCAGCAGGGTGCGATGCCGCTACGGAAAGTAACCCTGCTGGACATTCAGGCGAAGGAAGCACGCGTCGAAGGCAAGGTCAAGGGTGCCCCGGTCGTGGCATCCGGTAACCGTTTGTTTGCCGGGATGGAGCATCCGATGGGGCTCGGCGAGGTGTCAGATGCCGGTTTCACCTGCTCTTTGGTGCGCAAGACGGATATACCGAGGCGCGCGGAAGGTCACTTCTCTGCCGTACTGGGCTTCTGTACGCCGGGACAGCTGCGCCGCACGTTCCAACTGGGCTACCTGAACGCCGAGCGTGCCCGCGCTTATTCGCCCTTCCTAAATTACAACACGTGGTATGACATCAGTTATTTCACGCCCTACGATGAGAAGGCTGCCATGGATACCGTGCGACTTTTCGGGGAGGAGCTGGTGAAAAAGCGCGGTGTCGAGATGGATTCCTTCCTCTTTGATGACGGGTGGGATGACACAAATACGCTATGGAAGTTCCACGAGGGTCTGCCCAACGAATTCCGTAACATCCGCAAATTGGCGGAGAGTTACGGAGCTTCGCCCGGAGTGTGGTTTTCCCCGTGGGGAGGCTACGGAGGACCGAGAGAAAAGCGTCTGGCTGCCGCAGAAGGTAAATACGAAACGAATGAAAGAGGCTTAGCTCTCTCCGGTCCCAAGTATTACGAATATTTCCGCGATGTGTGCCTTCACATGATCCGCGAAAACGGGATCAACCACTTCAAGCTGGACGGCACTTCCAGCGAAGCTGCCCCGGTCGAGGGTTCCAAGTTCGGCTCCGACTTCGAGGCGATCATCGCCTTAATCGAGGAACTGCGCAACGAACGCCCCGACCTCTACATCAACCTGTCAACCGGCACTTGGGCTTCGCCCTTCTGGTTCGGTATTGCCGATTCAATCTGGCGCGGTAACTGGGACCACGAATTCTGCGGTGAAGGCAGCGATCGTAATCAGTGGATGACCTTCCGTGATTCGCAGATATACGCCAACAATGTCGCTATCTCCCCGCTGTTCCCCATCAATTCACTCATGACCCACGGCGTCATTTACAACAAGGGTGCGCGCGGACTCATGACCACCGAGGGCAACGACCTAGAAAACGAAATCTGGAGCGGCTTCGGTCTGGGTACTCAAATGCAGGAACTCTACATCACCCCATCTATGCTCAAGGAAGAGGAATGGAATATGCTCGCGGCTGCGGCTAAATGGACAAAAGCTAACGCCGAAATCCTCGTGGATTCCCATTGGGTGGGCGGCGACCCCGCTTCCCTTCAAGTCTACGGCTTTGCCGCTTGGTCCCCGAAAAAGGGCATCCTGACCCTCCGCAACCCATCCTCTCAACCACAGGAGTTTTCCTTCGACCCCGCTTCCGTGTTTGAGCTCCCGACAGGTGCCCCCGTCGTGTACGCGCTCTCCTCTCCCAAGGGTGATACGCTCCCGGACGCCATCCAAGTGGGTAAACCCACCGTACTCAAACTTGCCCCATTCCAAGTGGTAGTTATTGAAGCTACCCCAAGCCGATAAACTCCGGAGGAGTCTATGAACCGCAGCGAACAACCACCTGCCAACGCCATCCCCTCACACCTCTCCCAAATAAATTAAACGCCTAGAGCAGTGCGATGGTTTTGCTGCAGGGAAACACAGAGGCAATCAGATGCGAAGTACGAAGCAAAGGAGTTAGGCGCAACTCCGTTGCGCAGGGAAGTTGGAAGGAGGCAAAGCCGAAACGACGCGAGGGAAATAAAGCAAAGCACCCGTGATGTTGGTGCGCACGCAGCAGGTGGTGCCACGAGGAGATACTCGCGTGGCACCACCATCGTCCGTCACACATGACACGCCCGGTCGCCACTGCAGTGCCGCAGCACCCTCGTCACACACGCTTTCCCCGTACATCACCACCGCTTGCCCCACCCGCCACTTCCCGGCTCTGCCACTTCGTACTTCCTACTTCTTCGCTCCGGCATCACGCAGCATCCTCGCCATCTCCTCACTCTTCAACTTCACTGCGAGCGCGAGCAACGACTCCGGCGCGAACCTCGCGTCATTCACATCCATCCCCGCCCTGATAAACTCCCTGAGCATCTCCGGGCGATTATGAGTCATCGCCATTTTCACGGGGAAGCCATTGATGCCGCCGTCGGGGTTATAATTCACCTTCTTGTAGCATTTCAAGAGCACCCGCAGTGCATGGATACCGTTCGACCACACCGCCTCATGAATCGCGTACCCACCGTTCCCCGATTGCGCCATGGGATCCGCCCCATGCCCCAGCAGCACCTTCACCGACTCCGCGTCATCCAACCCTGCCGCCACATGCAGCATACACTTCCCATCCCCTCGCCTCTCATTCGGGTCAGCCCCCGCCTCCAGCAGCACCTTCACCGCACGCGCATTCTTCTGCCCGACCGCCTCTGCCAGCAGACTATTCCCGCCGTCCGACACTACCCGTCCCACATCCACCCCGGCGATACCCTGCTTCAGCCCCCTCACATCCCCCTCCCGAATCGCTCGGAACAGCCTGCCCTCCTTCACCCGCTTTTTCCACACCCGCCGCACCTCCGGGTCGTCCGACAAACGCGCCACCGTCACCCTCTTCCCATCCCACTGCACCGCCTTAATGCAATCCGTCTCCGGCGGGCAAGTCACCGTAGTCGTCGCATTATCCTCATGATTCAGTCCCCGCACCGACACCCGCAGCAGCTTCTCCCCGCCCCATGCCTCGAACGCCACCGCATTCTTCCAAGCATCCCCCGGAATATCCACTCGACTCACCGGCAACTCAATCTTCGGTGCCTCGGGCGACACCTCCACCGGCAGCCTGTCCCGGAAAATATCCACATTATTCGCACAGATGTAATATATCACCTCCGAATCCGGCTTCGGGTACCGCGCGATGTAATCCAGCATCTCCTGCACCATCTCATCCGTCACCGTAATAAAGCCCTTCCCGTAGTCATCCACCTCCCTATCGACCGGAGCCGCCATCCCCG
This sequence comes from uncultured Akkermansia sp., assembly GCA_964424645.1. Lineage (GTDB taxonomy): Bacteria > Verrucomicrobiota > Verrucomicrobiia > Verrucomicrobiales > Akkermansiaceae > Akkermansia. Next base: position 17,940 of record CAYRJI010000007.1, read on the forward strand.
TCCTCACGAAATACTCACCGAAATTTAGCTTTGCTGCGTCACACACCCGCCTCATAAAGCGCACCCTCAACTCCCCATTCGTCATGCCCTCCTCATTCGTCGCCCTCACATCATGGAAAATACTCGGATAAAACGCCCTATTCCCCCGCGCCACCGTGTTATAAAGCATAAGCTGCCAGAACGGAGCGAACGCCACAAACACATCCCCCGCCCCGAAATGCTCCAACGGTCTGAACAACCCACCGTCCGGACCCGCATGGAACTGCCACAGTTGCCCCTTCACCACGGCACTATCCACGAAACAATCCAGCCGCCCACCCCGCATTTCCACCCCATCGGCATTGGCAGACACCTCATGCTCCAGCCGACTATACTTCGGCTCCAGCCTGTAATCCACCCAAGCTGAGCAAATATTATTCGTCACCTCCGTCGTCCCGTGCCACAGCATCCCCGGTCTCGTCTGATTCACGTGCCCGAACTCATGCCCCACACCCCACGAACTCCCCCGCAGCCTATCCACATCCGCCAGCAGCTCCATCGTGTCCACATGAAACGCCCCACCCAACCCATCTGCGTGCATGAAACCGCTCCACTGCACCCGCCCGTGAATATGATTCCCCGGGTGCGACCCATCCAGTCCCCACCCCATCACCTCATCCTGCTCCAACTCAATGATGCGGTCATACAACGCCAGCAACTCCGGACCTCGCCTCGGACAATACTTCCGCAGCGACCCCACATCGTACGCCAGCTGACACCTCTCCCCCAGCAGATCGAGAATATTGCACTTCGCCTCCCGCAGCAGCCGCACCCACGTCGCCTCATCATCCTCCCGCGTGAAGACCCCGTTCACCTTCCCGCCCGCGATCGTCACCTCCACCGCCGGAGCCGCCCCCGGGTCAGCATCCCGATAATCGAAGTACCCCAGCCCCTTATTCTTGATACGTATCGTATTCACCCCCTCCTTCAGCGGATACACATCCTGCGTCCCTCCCACATCGAAATCATGCACAATCAGAGCCGTCGCATGCCCCTTCGTCCCCGAGAGTGTCAACGTCACCTCCTCCCCCGCCTCAAAATAAATCCCCGTTGGATTCTCAAACGACGAATAATTGCTCGTCTTCATCCTTTTCCTCACCTCCTCGTTCGGCAAATACGCCCGAAACGATCGGTGCCTATACTTCTGCTCCTGCTCCCCACTGTTAATCCCCGAGTAATCGGTAAACTTCGGGACCTCACTGCGCAGCTTAACCTCATCCGCCGCCGCCACCCGCAGTGCCAAAATCGAGGCAAGAACAATGAAAAAAACTCGCATATTCATAGAAGGTAGAGAGGGAAAGAAAGGATATACCACGGGCGTCAGTGCAGCATTTGTCTCAGTGTGTCATCGGCATAATCCGCAGCGCACTTACCTTGGGCATCCCGCGCCCCCTTGTCAGCCCCGGCTTTGAGCAATAGTTGCACCATCTGCGCATTCCGATTCTTAACGGCTAGGATGAGCAACGGCTCCTCGGCAAACAGCGGATCATCGACCTGCATCCCCGCCCGAAGCATTTCCTGCAATACATCGACCCTCCCCCGATTGATCGCCATGGCAACCGGCGTGCCCGACCACCCGCCGTTCGGATTATAGTTCTTCTCTTTGTAGCACGGCAGCAGCACGCGCACGGCTTCCGGCTGCCCGTACCAGACCGCCTCGTGCAGGGCACTCGCTCCGTTGTCCGCCTGCGCCCAAGGGTCCGCCCCCGCGTGCAGCAACGCCTGCATGACCTGCACCGCACCGCGCCCTGCCGCCAAATGAAGCGGCGTCTTGCCATCCCCGCGCCGCATCTCGGTTTTTGCCCCGGCTTTGAGCAACAGCCTGACAGCCTGAACATTGTCCGCCTCGGCAGCCTCTCCCAGCAAACAAGACTGTCCGTCTCCGTCCATGCAATTGGGACTCATCCCCTTGGATAACGCCTCCTTCAGCGGGGCAATATTCCCCTGCCGGAGTTGGGCAAAGACCTCCAGCTCATGCCTACGCGCCTCTTCCGCCTTATGCAGTACCTTCAAAAGCTTCGCATCCTGCGTCAACTCCGCCGGGGTTCGCCCCTCCTTGTCCTTGGCGAGCACATCCGCCCCCTCTCGCAACAACAGCTTCACCACAGCCCCATGCCCTCCCAGCACTGCCAAATGCAGCGGAGTCCTCCCCATCTCATTGTGTTCATTGATGTTGTAGTCCTGTTTGAGTCGCTCGCGGACGAGTTTTTCCCGCCCGGCTGCGGCTGCCTCCGTGAGCGAAAAGATGCCGTTGGAGCAGTGCGCGGGGTGTATCTCTCCGGGGTGTGACGACGGGGCTTCCTCCGGCTCCCCTGTCGTTTCCTTCGACTCCTCTCCCCCCTGTGCCGTTGTCTCCGCCGCCCCTTCCGCTGCTTTTTCGGTCGCACCTTCCTCCGGTACCGCATCTGTCGGCTTCGGTGTCGCAGCGGGCTGCGGTTCTCCGCTGTCGGTCTGCGCGGGTATCTTCGCCTCCTCTGCGACGGCTACCGCGTTTGCTCTCTCCCGGTCGTCCTTCGTCGTCACCGCCTCCGTCACCACTCTCTCCTCGGTAGCCTGCGGCGGAACCTCCGCCCGGGGCTCAGCATTTCGGACGCCGCTTACCCTAGGCTGCCCTCCGTCCATCGTCCCCTTCTCGCGGTCAAACATCCGTCCGACTACTGCAAGGGCAAGTATAAGTACTGCGCAGGCTACGAGGGGTATGATCCCCCGACGAGTACCCCCCTGCTTAGGTTTTCTATTCGTCCTGTTCATGCCTATCCAAACCGCATAGTAACACCTCCCCCGCCTGCACGCAAGCAGATAATCCGCACAAATTTTGTCTGCGCATCATCTCTCGGCAAGGTGGGCCATCCTCTCTGAATGCTTGATACTAAGCTGTCGTCTGTGGGTACAACTGTGTGCATGCCCACGTATTGGCAATACGCATGTCAAGCACTTATTCAAAATTTTTATATTCTTTTTTTCAAGGGATAGCGCAGACACCATGTTCCCCCTTCGTCCGTTAAAATTCATTTCATTGCCTTTTTCTTGTTTTCTCAATATCAGCGGATTAACCAGCGAGGTCTACGTATTGCCAATACGTATGATCGTTGCCGGATGCTTCTGCGCGGCGCGGAAGCACCCGGCACAACGAAATCTAACTCTATTCTATACAATGAAACTTCATTTACCTCTCATTCTTCGTTCCGTCCTCTTAGCTGCTTGCGCGATTTCGTGCACGACTCTCTCGTTGGCTGAGGATTTTATAGCACCCAAGCCCACGGATTCCTTGATCATCGAGGATCGATCGGGTGGGGGACCCTACTCGGCATCTTCTCACATCACGGGCTGGGAAACGGTGCGGTTTCGAGATAACTATGCAGAGCTCAATTCCGATTCCTTTTATGCAGTCGGCGGAGCAATCTCCTGTGACGATCTCGTCGTTTCCGACTGTGGTACAGTCGAATTCACGAATAATTACGTGAAGAATTCAGAAAGTGCAGGTGGAGGGGCATTTTCTGGTTCTTCCCTATTCCGGAACTGTGAAACAGTGAGGTTTCAGGGCAATTATGCAGAAGCGGGGACAAGTGAGTTTGATGATGTGTACGGAGGAGCGATCTACAGCAATGGAAAGCTCGTTTTCTCCAACTGCGGTACGATCGAATTTACGGGTAATTACACTCAGTCCGACAAGACTGAGGATTATCTTCCGGGCGATGTGGCATGGGGTGGTGCGCTATACGCGTCATCGTCAAATGGCAGTGCTGTCGTATTTGAAGCGAACAACAATGTGACAATGAGGGGTAATTACGTTACGGAAGACGGGAGATACGTTCTCGACTCTTTCTTCATTGACTGCATGGGTGCTAATGCTCAAGGAGGGAGACGCGATGCGTATGGTTTAGAGATTAAGACGAAGGCAGATCAGACATTCATTTGCTACGACAGCGGGTGGGTTGATGGTGTGCTTTACATCAACGGCGATAAGGACTATCTCACGCGTGAGCTCCGGGAGGAGGATCGTTTCACGGGAACTGTCACATTCTCCGGAGAACATACGGAGGAGGATCTGAGGGAAATAATAAAGGGAAGGAAACCGAGTCAGTGGGAGATAGATGCATCTCGATTGATAAATGCCGAATACGCGCAGGTGTGTGACGGCACTCTGGAACTGAGAGACGGGGTGACATTAGCCATGGTTCGCGATGATGCATATATGGGGTGGGGTACCGAGTCAGAAAACACACCGGGATACAGCATGATAGTTGCCGGGCGTGCCCATCTTGTGATGAAGGATTCAACAATCGTGGCTCAGAGGGAAGTTTATGATACTTCGAAACCGTGGGACGATGGATACGTGACCGGCGGAGAGGTGTACATATCCAATGCAGAATTTACGGGTGCAAACACAATTTACACCCACGTACTGGAAGCGACTGGGGGGAGGTGGACATTTAATGTCACTGACGCGAATCTTACCGAACCCCTCGTCACAATTATGTTTTCGAATGAGGGGAAATTGATATATGACATGGAGGAATGGACAAATCCCTCCGGTCCGGGGACGTTCACTTCGGCTGAGGGGACGGTATTTGACATTGAATTGGGACAGGCAAAGCTCGGGAAAGGGAAATACAAGCTGCTGGAATTTGATAAGACGGACGGAGCGTGGGATCGCGAAGCCGGTATCCCGGAAATTACGGGAAAGGCTGGTTCGACCACTATCGGAGAGGCAGGGCAAGGGGATGTGTATCTGATGACGGAGGGGAATACAGTCACGCTCATCTTTGACACCGCAGGTGTTTCTGCGGGACCGGAGCCGAATCCGGAGCCTGCTCCGGAGGATAGGCAGCCGACGACACTCACTTGGGGTAACGGCAACGGGACGTGGGCAGAAAATGCCGGGGATGGGGACGGACACTGGTCGGCATCGGTGGAGGACAAAAACTTCTACAAGGGGGACAGCGTGGTGTTCGGCAGCGCGGCGGAGGTGACACTTCAGGGAGTCCTGCGCCCCGGGAACGTGCTGGTGAATAACGCGGACGGGACGGTGAAGTTCACGGGCAGTGGGCAGATCACGGATGTGGACATCCCGAGTCGGCAGGTGAAGCTCACCAAGGAGGGGGCGGGGACGCTCGAGATAGACACGAACAACGCCTATACGGGCGGCACGGAGTTGAAAGCGGGGACTTTGGTGGCGGGCAATGCCGGGGCATTGGGACTCGGAGCGGTGAGGGTGAGCGGCGGGACGCTCGACATGAGAGGCAACGCGCTGACCAATGAGCTGGATGTGGCGGGGACGGCGAATGTGGCAAACGCCGGGAAGTACGCCGGTAGGCTGGTGCTGGAGAGCGGGGTACTGAACGGAGACCTGAACCTCGAGCAGGACGCCGATCTGAAGGGCGGCACGGTGGCGGGTGCGCTGAGCGGCAAAGGTGGGGTAGCCGTGAGTGGGGATGCGACTCTCTCCGGTGCAAATACCTACACGGGCAAGACGACGGTGCAGGGCGGCGGTAATCTCCACGTCACCGGCAGTCTGACGAGTAAGGAGCTCGAGGTACAGAGCGGCGGCACGTACAGCGGGGCGATCAGCGGCACCGGGCTGAATGTCAATCTAGCGGGTGGCGCGATTGCGGGCGATGTGACGTTGGGAGAGGGCTCCACCCTCCGGGCGACGGCACAGGGAGCGGCGGTGAAGGGCAAGTTGAGTGTGGCGAGCGGCGGCAGCTTGAGTGTGAAGGATGTACAGGAGGGAGCGACACTGTCGGTGGGCGAGTTGGTGGCGGACGGCGGCAAGCTGGCACTCGATCCCGCCAAGCCCGGTGCGCTGGATGTGGGTACCTTCACGACTACGGCAAACCGGACCGCACTGGACACCGGCGACGATGTGCTCTACCGGGAAGCCGGGGAGTATACCTTGCTCAATTACAAGAACTTGGGCAGTGGCAGTAGTGTCGATGCGCTGTATCTGATGGCATCGGAAGGTTTGCACTCCCGCAAGGAGTTCAAGTTGGACTTGCGGGCGACGAGTTTGACGCTGTCCATAAGCGGCGAGACGCAGAGCCTGACATGGCAGGGCAACACCGGAGTCTGGACGAATGAAGCCGGGCATGAGTGGCAGACGAATGCGGGTGTGGCTGACAAGAACTTCTATGACCTCGACGCCGTCAAGTTTGTGGATGCCGGGGATGTGAAGATACAAGGGAATGTGATGCCCGGCTCCGTCGAGGTAGAGGTGAGTGAGGGAAAGACCACCACGTTCACCAATGTCGATGATAAGACACTCGGGCATATCCGTGGCAGTGCGCCGTTGACCAAGGATGGCAAGGGGACGCTGGCAATCGAAACCGACAATTCCGGGTACACGGGCGACATCACGGTGAAAGCCGGGACACTGAAGGCGGGGCACACCAACGCATTCGGCAGCGGCAATGTGTACGTGAACGGAGCCACCTTCGATGCGGACAGTCTGAACGTTGCGGCGAAGGTGACCATGCGAGGTGAGTCGGTGCTGGAAAACGCGAGCAATATGAAGGCACTGACCTTCGACTCGGGCGCGAGAGTGAAGAGCAGCACAGGGCACACGCTCGCAAGCGGGAACACACTCACCATCGGACCGACCGGTAGTGCATCCTACACCGGTGACTTCACCTTTGCGGGCGGTACACTGGCACTCACCGGTGGGGTGTTTGATCTGAGCGGAGCCAAGGTCACCTTCAGCGAAGGAACGAGATCCGTGCTCGACCTGAGCGGCTGGGAGGGGCTAACCTACGGGCAGGAGTACACCGTGCTCACAGGGGATATAGCTACCGATATGCTGGATGTCCGCTTGGGCAATGGGATGGATGGTGCCGCGCATCTCGAGGAGCGCGATGGCAAAGTTGTGTTGGTGATTGACGGGGTTACCGGCGCGCCTCAGAGCGGAGCGGAGTACGCCACGGCAATTTCGAGCCAGACGGAGGGGAACATGGCGCACCTGCGGCGGTTGCGCGGGGCTATTGGCAGCGGGCAGGCTCTTTCCTCTGACCGAAAAGTGGGTGCCTACATCACCGGCTACACGGAAGATAATCGCTTGGAGCAAGACGCGCAGGGACTCGGCTACCATCGCACGGAAATCGGCGGAACACTGGGAGTGGAAACTGCTCGCAAGGACGGGAAGCTCGTAGTCGGTGCCGCTCTGAGTGCGGGGCGTGCGCACGTCTCCCCCACCGGACCGGCACCTCGCTACCACGTGGACATCATCCGCGAGGATTTGTACCTCGTCGCCAACCTCGGCAGGCTGCGCAGCACCACCACGGTGGGACTCGGGCAACACGAGATAGACATGCGCCGCGCCGGAGCGTCCTCGCAGGATGTTTCGGGTAACTCGGTGAACCTCTCGGAAGAGCTTGCCGTGACACTCAACCGCAGTGAGAAGCACAGCTTCGAGAGCTTCTTCGCGGTAGAGAGCAGCTACAACCGCATCGACGGCTTCAGTGAAGGGGGAGCCAACCCCGCAGCTCTCAACGTGGACGCGCATGAAGCATTCGCGACGGATCTCTCGCTTGGTCTGCGGGCGAACTTCCTCTTCCCCATGGTGAGCGGAGCTCCTTCGGCGGTATTCAGCGTGCAGGGAGCCGCCATCACATCCGTGGGAGACACCGTGACCGATGTGACGATGCGCTACGCGGGAGCCCCGGATTCCTCCTACAGCGTCCGCAGTGCGAAGCGCAACCGCTGGGGCTACAGCGCGGGAGCCTCGCTCACCGTGCCGGTCACGCCGAACGCCGCCATCTTCGGCAGCAGCGAGGCAGTACTACGCGGGGACTCGCACGAGGTGACCGCCACGGTGGGTGTGAAGCTCACCTTCTGATCGCTCCGGGTGCAAATCTGACATACCTGACATCCGTCGATGTCCCACGAGGTGTCGACAGGAATTTATTCCGCCACGCTCATCACAAGTACGAAGGTCGGAAGAGGGGGGAATGAGGTGCCGGGGGCGGAGCACGCAATCCCCTGTCGCGGAATCATCTACTTTATGATTGCGTCGAAGGGCTTTGCGGTGTCGTCACCTTAAATGGGAAAGAGGAGCATCATCCAAGAGAACTATCTGCGGCAGCCGGTAACCTGCATCAACCAAAGCTTGTGCTGCACGTGCAAAGGTGTTGTGGTCCAACGTGAGAACATAGTCCACATGTTCGATGGCTGCTTGAGCGAGAATCATGGTGTCCACCGAGATGAACTGCCGATCATGAGGATTCGCGCGTGCGACCTTGCTCTTATTGCCGGTCACCTTGCGAAATTCAGCCGCTTTTTCAGCGTGTGGAACACCAAAACTCGGTATCCTAAAGGGCAGTTTATACACGTCCGACGGGTTACCTCGTACACTGTACTCGGCAAGGGTCAGCGCACTGATGTATACGCGATGTTTTTTCTTGACCAGCTCCTTGAAGCATTGCTGAGCCACCTCGTGGTATACGGCATCGTCACTGACCAGCGAAATAAGGGCACAAGTATCAAAGAGCACCTTCATTTTTATCACCTCTCAGCTCGGCAACCCACTTGCGTGGGTCCTTCACTCCTTTCCAGTCAGCGGTCGCATGCCGCACAACCTCGGTCATAACATCCTCATCATACTCAGCCATCTCCGTAATCTCCACGAGCTCGTAGTCGCGAAATTCCTTGGTCACTACATCATATTTGCACTTTACGAGCACACAGATATTTTGGTAGAGGATGTTGTTGCTGAGGGATGCCAGCACCTCGCGAGGCACAGAAATGGTGTACGATCCATGAGCACTCTGCAGCCGGATGCACGGGCTACCCTTCCCCCCGGCACAGGTCACTTCACCTTCGAGCTCCAGCTCTACATCCTCCGTGCGATGTCGCGCGTCTTTCACGTCATTGCTCCCCGAGAATTGCAGCAATTCCCTCTCGCGGTATCCGAGGGTATACCGTTTGTCCCCGCTCTTCGCCCGTCGTGCCATTTTTCGGAAAGCCGTAAGACGTTTCGGCTCTATCCCTTCCGTGATACCCCTCTCGTACCGCTCGCAATCCCTCACAAGTCCCTGAATGGTTGGTGCGGGTGCATCTATCGTTACTTTCATCGAGCCATTCTCAAGACAAACTCCCGCATTCTCCCCCACCATATCGCGCAGGAGATTCGCCAGCCTTGACAACGTTTCAATGTCCGTGTGACGGAGCGACACCCGCCCCCCATCCTCGGTCTCTCCCTCGATGGTTAGGGTGAGCGTCTCGCGCACCCCCGTTGGTTTATGTACATCTGCCACGCACACCTAATTTACATCAACCTCCGTATATTGGCAAGCACAATCAGATTTGACCTAGGCAATAAAAACGCCTAGTGGCGTGTGAGGTGCTTGTGTCGCCGGAAAACACGGAGAAGATTAAGTACGAAGTGGCAGAGCCGGGGTGGAGCGTATGTGGTGGAGAAATAGGGATGGTCCTTGGGACAGCTGTGGCGGGAGGAGGACTACGTATTGTGAATACGTGTGTCAAGCACTTATTCGAAATTTTTTATGTTCTTTTTTTCAAAGGGTAGCGCAGGGGCTATTCTCCCTCTTCGCTGATCAAAATCCGTTCAATTGCCATTTTGTTGATTACTTAATATCAGCATATTGAACCACAAGAGCTGCGTATTCACAATACGTATAATTACCGCCCGGGAACCTCCGCGTGGTGCGGAAGTTCGCCACAACGAAATCAAACAATCATCCAGACTATGAAAATACACCTTCCTCTCTCTCTCCGTTCTGCCCTGTTGGCGGCATGTGCGGTGGTATCGTTGACGTCCTTTTCCGGGGCAGTTGACTTTGAGAATTATGAAAATGGCGTGACTGACGCATTCAAACAACGGTACGGAGAGGGACCAAGTTACGACATAACAGATGACCTGCATATCCGGAATAACCACGCCGTCGCGAGTGAGTATGATGATAATTTACGGAAAGGAGCCCTGAGCTTAGATGGGTATGTCAATTTCCGGGGTAACAAGGAATTTGAGCTGACCGGAAACACAACAGAAAATATGGGAGCATTTTTTGTTGGTAGGGCATCTGATCTCGAAAGTTCCGGTTGCCTTTTTAATACAGTTGAGCAAGTATCTATATGTGACAACTACAATGCGGGCAATGCAGAAATTTGGGATGGAGTGACAATGCGTGTAGAAGGCAATCTCGTCTTTAACAATTGCGGGGATATTAGGATAACCGGGAATTACGATGACTCAGTTGAGATAACGGAGGATGAAGTAACGTCTCATTATATTGTGGCATCCTTCGGGGCGATCAACAGCAGCAATCTTATCTTTGAGGGTAATGACAAGGTAGTACTGCGTGGCAATGTCCATCGTCAGTTTACAGAAGCCATAGATAGTAACGGTGAAACAGTAGATCGGTGGTGGTCTTATGAGTTATTTGCCATATTCGTGGACACATGGTGGACCATGAACTTACCGGATTCCTTTGATAGATACGATAAGTATGGTGCGGTGATTAAGGTCAAAGAGGGACAAACGTTTGAATGCTATGATCGTGCAGAGATCTGTGGTGCTCTCTACATCAACGGTGATAAGGATCATTTGGAACCGGCAAAAAACAGTGCAAATCGCTACAATGGTACAGTTACCTTTTCCGGGAAGTACACGGAGGAAGATTTAAAAGCAATATTGGAGAAAGACCGTTTGACATTGCCAGATGAGGCAATGAAACGGGCTCTGCTGAATTCCCGGGTTGTTTATGCTTGGTACGTCCAAGTGTGCGATGGCACACTCGTGTTGGAAGATGGTATGGAGTTGCAGGTGACACGAGAGGAGCTTCTGACGTACGATGATGCGCTCAATCCGGCTGTCGACAAGAATGCGCCGCAGTATAGTGTCAGAGTCGGTGAGTCCGCTAAGCTCGTGATGAAGGACTCGACTATCCATACACATCAACCGTTGAGTTTTGATGAGTATGGAGATGAAGTCGGCTGCGGCTCCGGCGAGGTATTCATCTCTAACGCGAGTTTCAGCGGTGCCAATACAATCTACGCCCATACCTTGGAATCAACGGGAGGCACATGGACATTTAACGTGAGCAATAAAAACCTCACGGATCCGATTGTCTCGCTGAAGTTCCATCTATCTGAAGACAAAGGTTACACAGATGTTCTCGGTGCCGGGACATTTACGAGTCGAGAAGGGACGGTGTTTGACATTGAATTTGAAGGGACGCTTGCGGCGGGGCAGTACAAGTTGCTGGAATTCGATAAGACGGACGGGACATGGGTACACGAAGCCGGTATTCCACGTATCACAGGGGTTGCGAAGTCGACTGCTATCGGAGAGGCGGCAGGGCAAGGGGATGTGTATTTGACAACGAATGGGAATATGGTCACTCTCATCTTTGACACTGCAGGTGGTTCTGCGGGATCTACTCCGGAAAATCGGCAGCCGACGACACTCACTTGGGGCAACGGCAATGGGACGTGGGCGGACGGCGCGGGGAATGGGGACGGACACTGGTCGGCATCGGTGACGGACAAAAACTTCTACAAGGGCGACAGCGTGGTATTCGGCAGCGCGGCGGAGGTGACACTTCAGGGAGTCCTGCGCCCCGGGAACGTGCTGGTGAATAACGCGGACGGGACGGTGAAGTTCACGGGCAGTGGGCAGATCACGGATGTGGACATCCCGAGTCGGCAGGTGAAGCTCACCAAGGAGGGGGCGGGGACGCTCGAGATAGACACGAACAACGCCTATACGGGCGGCACGGAGTTGAAAGCGGGGACTTTGGTGGCGGGCAATGCCGGGGCATTGGGACTCGGAGCGGTGAGGGTGAGCGGCGGGACGCTCGACATGAGAGGCAACGCGCTGACCAATGAGCTGGATGTGGCGGGGACGGCGAATGTGGCAAACGCCGGGAAGTACGCCGGTAGGCTGGTGCTGGAGAGCGGGGTACTGAACGGAGACCTGAACCTCGAGCAGGACGCCGATCTGAAGGGCGGCACGGTGGCGGGTGCGCTGAGCGGCAAAGGTGGGGTAGCCGTGAGTGGGGATGCGACTCTCTCCGGTGCAAATACCTACACGGGCAAGACGACGGTGCAGGGCGGCGGTAATCTCCACGTCACCGGCAGTCTGACGAGTAAGGAGCTCGAGGTACAGAGCGGCGGCACGTACAGCGGGGCGATCAGCGGCACCGGGCTGAATGTCAATCTAGCGGGTGGCGCGATTGCGGGCGATGTGACGTTGGGAGAGGGCTCCACCCTCCGGGCGACGGCACAGGGAGCGGCGGTGAAGGGCAAGTTGAGTGTGGCGAGCGGCGGCAGCTTGAGTGTGAAGGATGTACAGGAGGGAGCGACACTGTCGGTGGGCGAGTTGGTGGCGGACGGCGGCAAGCTGGCACTCGATCCCGCCAAGCCCGGTGCGCTGGATGTGGGTACCTTCACGACTACGGCAAACCGGACCGCACTGGACACCGGCGACGATGTGCTCTACCGGGAAGCCGGGGAGTATACTTTGCTCAACTACAAGAACTTGGGCAGCGGCAGTAGTATCGATTCGCTGTATCTGTCGGCACTGGAAGGTCTGCACTCTCGCAAGGAGTTCAAGCTGGACTTGCGGGCGACGAGTCTGACGCTGTCCATAAGCGGCGAGACGCAGAGCCTGACATGGCAGGGCAGCACCGGAGTCTGGACGAATGAAGCCGGGCATGAGTGGCAGACGGATGCGAGTGTGGCCGACAAAAACTTCTATGACCTCGATGACGTCAAGTTTGTGGATGCCGGGGATGTGAAGATACAAGGGAATGTGATGCCCGGTCCTATCGAGGTGGAGGTAGGCGAGGGAAAGACCACCACGTTTACCAATGTGGATGATAAGACACTCGGGCATATCCGTGGCAGTGCGCCGTTGACCAAGGATGGCAAGGGGACGCTGGCAATCGAAACCGACAATTCCGGGTACACGGGCGACATCACGGTGAAAGCCGGGACACTGAAGGCGGGGCACACCAACGCATTCGGCAGCGGCAATGTGTACGTGAACGGAGCCACCTTCGATGCGGACAGTCTGAACGTTGCGGCGAAGGTGACCATGCGAGGTGAGTCGGTGCTGGAAAACGCGAGCAATATGAAGGCACTGACCTTCGACTCGGGCGCGAGAGTGAAGAGCAGCACAGGGCACACGCTCGCAAGCGGGAACACACTCACCATCGGACCGACCGGTAGTGCATCCTACACCGGTGACTTCACCTTTGCGGGCGGTACACTGGCACTCACCGGTGGGGTGTTTGATCTGAGCGGAGCCAAGGTCACCTTCAGCGAAGGAACGAGATCCGTGCTCGACCTGAGCGGCTGGGAGGGGCTAACCTACGGGCAGGAGTACACCGTGCTCACAGGGGATATAGCTACCGATATGCTGGATGTCCGCTTGGGCAATGGGATGGATGGTGCCGCGCATCTCGAGGAGCGCGATGGCAAAGTTGTGTTGGTGATTGACGGGGTTACCGGCGCGCCTCAGAGCGGAGCGGAGTACGCCACGGCAATTTCGAGCCAGACGGAGGGGAACATGGCGCACCTGCGGCGGTTGCGCGGGGCTATCGGCAGCGGACAGGCTCTTTCCTCTGACCGAAAGGTGGGTGCTTACATTACCGGCTACACGGAAGATAATCGCTTGGAGCAGGACGCGCAGGGACTCGGCTACCACCGCACGGAAATCGGCGGGACGCTGGGAGTGGAAACCGCTCGCAAGGACGGGAAGCTCGTGGTCGGTGCCGCCCTGAGTGCGGGGCGTGCGCACGTTTCGCCCACCGGACCGGCACCACGTTACCACGAGGACGTCATCCGCGAGGACTTGTACCTCGTCGCCAACCTCGGCAGGCTGCGCAGCACCACCACGGTGGGGCTCGGGCAACACGAGATAGACATGCGCCGCGCCGGTGCGACCTCGCAGGATGTTTCGGGCAACTCGGTAAACCTCTCGGAGGAGCTCGCCGTGACACTCAACCGCAGTGAGAAGCACAGCTTCGAGAGCTTCTTTGCGGTGGAGAGCAGCTACAACCACATCGACGGCTTCAGTGAAGGAGGAGCCGACAGCGCAGCCCTCAACGTGGACGCGCACGAAGCATTCGCGACGGATCTCTCGCTGGGCTTGCGGGCGAATTTCCTCCTCCCCATGGTGAGCGGAGCACCTTCGGCGGTGTTCAGTGTGCAGGGAGCCGCCATCACGTCGGTGGGAGACACCGTGACAGATGTAACGATGCGCTACGCGGGAGCCCCAGATTCCTCCTACAGCGTCCGCAGTGCGAAGCGCAACCGCTGGGGCTACAGCGCGGGAGCCTCACTCACCGTGCCGGTCACGCCGAACGCCGCCGTCTTCGGCAGCAGCGAAGCGATACTGCGCGGGGACTCGCACGAGGTGACTGCCACGGTGGGAGTCAAGCTCACGTTCTGACCGCTTCACGAGAAAATCTGACACACACGACATCCGCCGACGTTCCACGGAGCGTCGGCGGAAATTTTGCGTAGATAATTTTTCCTTTATGCTTGACAAATGGGGGGTATTGTGATAGCATGCGCACCCGTTGCTGCGCACTCCGGCGCGGTTGCACTCCGTTTCAACTATCGGAAATCATCATGGTATCTATACGACTTACCCGTCAAGGAACAAAGAATCGTCCGTACTACAAGATCATCGTTGTAGACAGTCATAAGCGGCGCGATGGTGCTTTCATAGACCAAGTGGGAACTTATGACCCGCTCGTGGAGGGTGTGAACTACCGACTGGACCTCGAAAAGGTGGATAAGTGGCTCAAGACGGGAGCCAGACCGTCGGTAACTGTGGCGTCTATCATCAAGAAGGTGCGCGCTGCTCAGACGGCGTAACTTTTAGGTATGCCGCCCGCCGGTGGCATGCATTGTTCGTTTTTCCCGGAAGCATCTCCCGCAGTGCGCAACTGTGGGAGGTGATTTTGTTGACTCCGACAGGCACGTATTCGATGGATGAACCCAACACGTTTTGTTTGTACTCGGCACCCATGGCGGGGGTGTCGGACGTCATTTTCCGCAAGCTATGCCGAGAGGAAGGTGCGGACGTAACAGAAACGGAGTTTGTATCTGCCGAGGGTGTCCTGCAGGCATGGCATCGCACCAAGAGATACGTACAACTCACTCCGGATGAACGACCCGTGGGCGTGCAACTCTTCGGAGCAGACCCGGAACGTATGGCGCGCGCAGCTCGCGCCATTGTAGATGCGGTGCACCCCGATTTCTTGGATATCAATAGCGGCTGCCCCGTACCCAAGGTGGTAGGGAAAAATGGGGGAGCTTCGTTGCTCAAAGACCTTCCGCTCATGCAGAAAATTGCTCAAAGCGTGGTACAAGAGCTCGCGTCAGACTGCCCGGTTACAGCCAAAATTCGCCTCGGGTGGGACGCTCAATCCATCTGCGCACCGGAGGCATGTCGTCGCTTGGAAGATGCCGGTGTGCGCCGCATTACCATCCATGGTCGCACTCGCTCCCAGCAGTACGGGGGCAAGGCAGATTGGGACATGATCCGCACCTGCGCCGCTGAAGTGCAGGTTCCCGTCATCGGCAACGGTGACATTTCGACGCCCGAGGATGTGCTACGGGAGCGCGATGCCGGTGGTCTTGCCGGGGTGATGATCGGTCGCGCAGCCATGCGCGGTCCATGGATTTTCCGCCGTGCCAAGCACTTGCTCCGCACCGGTGTGCTCCTGCCTGAACCAACGCCCCAGCAGCGCATCTCCTTCATCCTGCGTCACGTCAAACTTACGCTTGAGAGTGGCATCTATGGAGATGAAGCATGCACTCTTCGCACGATGCGTTCCCGAATCCTAGCATACGCCAAGGGGCTCCCCTCTTCCAAGCAGCTGCGCTCGCAACTCGCCCGTGTCTCCTCGTTCGATGAGCTTACGACTGTTCTCCTTTCCCGCCCCTACAATGCTCCATTAAATACTTCGCACCTCGTACTTAATCATCCCCGTGTTTCCCCGCGACAAGGTCAACGCTCTACTCTGAGCGTTTAATTTATTTGGGACAGATGTAGTGGTTTGGGATTGACGTGGCAGACCCGGGGTGGTAAACTGACGCAAGGTGGGGAGGCGAGGTATGAGTGCAGCAGAGAAAATAAAGGAACGGGTGCAGAAGCTGCGCTATCAGGCGTACCACAGTTCGGTTGCGCAGACGGCGCATGGGAATATATTTTTGCAACAGGGAGCGTTTTCTACTGAGGAGGACTTTGATGCCGAGCTGAACGAGTTGATCCGGAAGTGGGAGTCAGTCGAATGTTATGAATTCTGAGACAGAAACGTCTGAGTTAATTAGAGCACTCGGGGAAGCATTCAATCTGGCTGAAGGCGAAATATACAAGGTTGAGACTGCGACAGGGCGAGGTCCTGTCGCAGCGTTGAATGAGCTCCGTTATGCTGGGTCGCACATGCTCGTATATAGGAAGGAAATATGGAGGAATTGAGGCAGGCAATAATGCATGGGAGGAGGGCATATTATGATGCGCAGCGTTTCATGTTGCTTTTTTTAATGCGAGATGCACAGGCAATCCGAGATGGGATAGAGGAAAACGTAGGTATATACATCGCGCTAGTTGCAAAAACGTACGGGGGTGAACGATATGGGCAGATGAAGAAAGCACTTCTTGCAGCCAAGGCATATATTCGACAAATGGCGCAGATTAAGACCAATGGGACACGCTGGCAAAAGAGGGAAGAATGGTTTACGGTCTGTACGCCCCATATCTAGGCTCTGAAGGACTATATTGAGATGTATGATACACTTCTCGACGAGTTCATGAATGCTGCCACGCTCGCGGAAGCTCAAAAACAAGGGAAAAAACGAAATTTTATACTGAAAATGTTAGGATTGTTTGTCGCAATCCTAGGTGCGGTAGCAGCAATTATCTCTGCCATAAAATGAACTGCAGCTCTCAGTTTGGGGCGAATTCCATAATACGAAAGTAAAAAAGCTCACCAAACAAGGGATGTGGTGTGGTGGGAGCGGGGGTGAGAGGCGGGAAAAGAAGTGTATGGTGAGTGTTAGTGCAGCACGGTCGTGACGGGACATGTCGTGTGTACTGGACCACACCTGTCGTAAGGAATTGACCTGACAAATACGGCAATGCCAGTTCTTATGTGGTTTTCAGACGCTTTGCGTACCATGGAGGTATCAACCACACGGGCGCATTGATTCGGTTTCCACGCATCGTTTCCGCTTTGCTTCCTCCCAGTCACCGCCCACCCCACCACCAAGCCTTTAATTGATTCGGGACAGGAGAGCCGAGATTCGGTGCCGTGGAAAAACGGACTTGAAGTTGAAGGCATCACGGCATACAATGGTGTCGCCCATGGTGCAGTTCCTCGCACCGAAGGCATCCCTCTAACCTTCTGATTCCTATGGCTAACCCGGATTTGTACATTAAGCCTGCCCTGCCGGAAAAAGTCTTTCCTTGGCAGAATTACAACCCACAAACGCGTGAAGAGATCGACTCCTTTTTTGAGAGTCCGGAGCTCCGTGTGATCAAGGAACGCATGGTGGATATGGGGCACCGCCTCTGGCAACGCGAGTTCGTGGACGGCAACGGCGGCAACCTCTCTGTGCGAGTGGCGCAGGACTTGCTGCTTTGTTCACCCACACTCTGCTCGAAGGGCTTCATGACAGTGGAGGACATTTGTCTGGTGGATATGAAGGCCGGGCAACTCTGCGGATGCCGCCCCGCCACGAGTGAGGTAAAAACCCACATTGCCATGATGAAGGAAGTGGGGGTCAATGCCTGCATCCACGCGCACCCTCCCTGCTGCAACGCGTTTCTCTTTGCCGGTCTCACCCCGCCCAACGGCATTAACCCCGAGGCAGACATTTTCTTGGGACACATCCCCCTAGCCCCCTACGGCACGCCCGGCTCGGTCGAAACAGCCCGCGCTGTTGCCGAAGCCGCCCACCGGAGCTCGGTTGTTTTCATGGAGAACCACGGAGTGATCACCGGGGCGCGCCACATCGAAGAAGCGGAGTGGTTCATGGAGAACGCGGATGCCTATTGCAAGATGCTGCTCCTCGCCTCCCTACACGGTGCCAAGCTCAATCAAGTGGACGCCGCCGGTATCACTGATTTCCTCGCCATCCGGAAAAATATCGGTTACTCTGTGCCCGAGAACCAACCCCTTTACAACACACGTGTCTTCCATGGCTACACCATGGGCATCGCCGGAAAAACTCACCCTCACCAACCATCATGAAACTTCACTTCACGAAAATGACCGGAGCGGGCAACGACTTCGTCATGGTCGATAACCGCGATCTTTCCCTCAGCAGTCACCTCACGCGCGAGTGCATCGCCCGCCTCTGTGATCGACGTTTCGGCATTGGGGGAGACGGTTTGATTGCCGTGGAACCCGCCCTAGCCGACGGCGAGGTACGCATGCGCTACTACAACTCCGACGGCGGCGAAGCGGAGATGTGCGGCAACGGTGCCCGCTGCTTTACGGCGTTCGTGCACCGACTCACCGGAGGAAGCCGACCGGAACTGCGTTTCGAGACGCGCGCCGGTATGATCACCGGGCAAGTTCATGCAAACGGCACGATCACCGTGCAGCTTACCACGCCGCAGGGGATGAAACTGCACGCCCTGCCGCCCACCGAGCTCCTCCCCGTACCGGTGCACTTCGTGAACACGGGTGTACCCCATGCCGTCGCGTTTGTGGAAAACGTGGATGCCATAGACATCCTCAAGTTGGGGGCTTATTTGCGTTACCATAAAGTTTTTGCTCCCGCCGGTACAAACGCCAACTTCGCCTGTGTGCTCTCCCCGCAACACCTCAAGCTGCGCACGTATGAACGCGGAGTAGAGGGAGAAACGCTGGCATGCGGCACCGGAATGACGGCCACAGCCCTGCTACATGCGGAGTTGACCGGGGCTTCTTCGCCCATTCTCTTGGATGTGGTCGGTGGTTGCACCCTCGCCGTGGCTTTTGAGCGTAAGGGACCGGGTGAATACGACAACATCACCCTCACCGGTCCGGCTGCGGTGGTATTTGAGGGCGACATCTCCCTGTCGGAGTAGGTGCCATGAGTTCGCCTCCTTTCAGAGCACGCTCCATCGTGCTCATCGGGTTGATGGGGTGCGGTAAATCGACTGTTGGGCGCGAGCTGAGCCGTTACACCGGCTTACCTCTGCTCGACACGGACGCCATCATCGAGGAACAAACGGGTATGGATATCCCGCGCATCTTTGCCGAGCAGGGAGAACCTCGCTTTCGTGCCCTAGAAACCGCTTTGCTCATGTACCTGCGCGACAACGCGGGGAAATGCACCCCGAGTGTCATTGCTACCGGAGGCGGTATCATTTTGCGTCCGGAAAACCGTGCCATTCTGCGTACCCTCGGTCTCGTCGTGTGGTTGGATGTGGATTTGCCGAACCTGCTCACCCGCACGACACGATCTCAAAACCGCCCCCTCCTCCAAGCATGCGATCGCGAAGATCGCCTCAGTTCTCTCCTCGCCGTCCGCTCCCCTCTCTACGCGGAAACTGCTCACCTGCGCATCAATTCCTCGCACATGAAAGCGACAGAGGTAGCCGACGAAATCATCCGCCACACACGCACTTGTCCCGAATAGATTAATAGATTGAAGGCTTGGTGGTGGGCGGTGACTTTGAGGCAGGGAAACACGGGGGATGGAAGTACGAAGTGAAGGAGTTAGACACAACAGAGTTGCGCGGGGGAGTCGGAAGGAGGCGAAGCCGGAGCGATGCGTGGGGGACCAATCGATGCACCCGTGAGGATGACACCCATGTGGTATGCGGGTCCATGAGGAGATGCTCGCGTGGCACCACCGTTCCTCACAAATGACACGTCCGGTTACAGCCGTGGATTCCCAACACTCGCATCACATACGTCCTCCCTGCACATCACTGTCGCCTACCGCACCCGCCAAAATCCCGGGAGACGAAGCACCGCTCCGCAGCCTCTCACCGCTTCCGTGCTACAGCTTTGCTACTTCGTACTTCGTACCTCACACCTATTCCAATAAAATTTTCGAAAAACGCTGCGATGCTAATCCTCATGCGGGTTACAGACG
>CAYRJI010000008.1:0-36117 GCA_964424645.1 uncultured Akkermansia sp.
GCATGGGGCGGTGCATGGCACCCGGACCGGGACGACCCGGCATGGGGCGGTGCATAGCACCCGGACCGGGACGACCCGGCATCGGACGGTGCATGGCACCCGGAGCGGGATGACCCGGCATCGGACGGTGCATGCCACCTGGACCGGGGCGACCCTGATGCATTCCTTGGGGACCGTGACCCGGTCGATGAAACCTCGGACCCTGCGCCATTACGAGTGGCGCACACAACATCGCTGTCAGAGCAATAAGTTTTGTGTTCATGGCATAAAATGGGGTTAAAAGCTACCCAACGCAATGGTAATTGATTTCGAATCAACTGTCAAACTGCCCGGGAAGGAAGTCCCTCTCCGTCAAAGAATACTGAAGGACTACGAAACGTCCTATTGTCATCATGATGCTTTCTGCTGCAGCGGTGGGGATGTGTGTCAACCGGCAATGGGGGGAGTTGAGCGGGAAGCTTCCTTTCCCGGCTTCTTCTCTTTCTGCGAGGCACTTATCCCTTCTCTATATTTTCCGACTGCCAATTTATTTCAAAAAAATTTGCTGAGGTAACAAAAAAAGTTTGACAGTTGATTCGAAATCAATTGCCAACTCTTTTTTTTGCTCTCGACTAGGCATTTCCACAGCTGTCCCAAGAAAGATAAGAGCTTCGTGGTGGGCGATGACTTTGCGGCAGGAAGACGCGGGGGAATGGAAGTACGAGGTACGAAGTGAAGGAGTTAGGCGCAAAAGAGTTGCGCAGGGAATTTGAAAGGAGGCAAAGCTAAAACAACGTGTGGGAACTAAATCCATGCACCCGTGAGGTTGATGCCCCCTTAGTACGCAAAGCGTGTGTAACCCGCGTAGAGACTGGCATTTCAGTGCTTTTTCGAAAATTTTATTGGGACGGGTGTGGCGCAACGGAGATGCGCAGGGGATCGGCATTGCAGCGATTTTCAAAAATTTTCTTGGAACAGGTATGTTTATTTGCACATCTGCGCGAACCACGGTTGTCGGTAGGACTTGCAAAGTACGTGAAAGTATGGTACAAGGGAGTTGCCGCTCGGGTTCGGGTGGTCGCTGTGGGTGGAAGCCCGTAGAGGAAAGTCCGGACATCTCAAGGCAGCGTGCCCTGCGAGAGCAGGGGCACCATGGGACAAGACATGGTGACGGAAAGCACCGCAGAAAATATACCGCCCGTCATGGGTAAGGGTGAAATGGTGGGGTAAGAGCCCACCGCGTCGCCGGTAACGGAGACGGCATGGTAAGCCCCACGCGATGCAAGACAAATAGGGGGAGGGATGCCTTGCCCGCTCAAACTCCCCCGGGTATTAGTCGCACTCTGCTCCTGCGGAGCACGGTCTTCTTCGGACCGCGAGAAAAATGACCACACAGCCCGTGTGGGTGGACAGAATCCGGCTTACAGAACCCGAGCGGCAAATGAGGAAGGAGAACGAGGGGCAGGGCGGGGAAAGGGGGAGAAGAACGACCGTAGGCGGCGGGGCGAGTGCCAAGTACGAGGTACGAAGTACGAAGTGAAGGAGATAGGCGCAACGGAGTTGCGCAGAGGGAGGTGGAAGAAGCAAAGCCGGAACGATGCGTGGGGAATAAATCAAAGCACCCGTGAGGACGAAGCCCCCTTGGTACGCAGAGCGTCTGTAACCCGCATGAGGATTAGCATCGCAGCGTTTCTCGAGAATTTTATTGGGACAGGTGTGAAGATAAATACGAGCTTTGTGGTGGGCGATGACTTTGTCGCAGGAAAACAGGGAGGGAATTAAGTACGAGGTACGAAGTAGGAATTCCGCGCAACTTCGTTGCGCAAGGCGTGGCGGGGCGATGTGGGTGCACACAAATGGGAAGGAAGCATGCCAAACATGCCTACCGCAAGTATGAGGTACGAAGTCGTGTGTGACGGAGTTGCGCGGGCGGGGTTAGCCTATCTCTGCGCGCCCCGAGAGCTTAGCTCCCTCATCCATCGACAGACGGGTCGTGGTGATGTCGCCGTTCACCACGGCCTGACCGTGGAGGTGGCACCGCTCACTCTGTACATTGCCCTCCACGCGACCGTACACATAGACCTCACCGGCTTTGATATTGCCCTTGATGTCGGCCTTCTCACCGATGGTAACCTTTCCGGATTCGGATTCGATTTTGCCATCGATTTTGCCGTCGATGTGCATGTCATTCTGGAAACGAATGGTGCCGATAATTTCGATTCCGGCAGCTAATACATTTGTCTGGGGAGTACTCATATTTCGTGATGGGTGAGGGGTTTATACAGTCAATATTTCTTTTTCTTTAGCTTCGAGGAGCTCATCGACTTTTTTGACGTATTTGTCGGTAAGTTTCTGCACTTTATCTTCGGCTAAGCGCATGCCATCCTCCGTAAGCACGTTGTCGGTCTTGAGTTTTTTCACGCCGTCCATCCCCAACTTCCTCGCGCCCCGCACACGCACCTTGTTTTCTTCCGCGAGACTCTTGACGTACTTGACGAGTTCCTTGCGTCTTTCACCGGAAAGTTCCGGGATGGGCAGACGAACAGAGCGTGCATCGATAACCGGGGTGATATTCAGACGACTTTCAGCTATGGCTTTCTTGATGTCATTGAGGGTGCCCGGGTCAAAGGGCTGGATGAGGATCGAGCGAGCATCCGGTGTACTGACCACCGCGAGACTCTTGAGTTTCATGCTGGTGCCGTAAGATGCCACGTAGATGTCCATATTGTCCACTAGGGAAGGGGACGCCTTGCCGGTGCGTACTCCGGCGAACTCTTCGCGCATGCGAGAGACGGCATCTTCCATCGCCGTCTCCACTTCCAATAGCAGTGTTTCTTCGTCCATAGTCGGTAGAGTGTTAAGATATTTTGGGAAAATGTGTCACACGCTGATGATGCTTCCAATTTTTTCGCCGAGCAAGGCACGCGTGATGTTGCCGGGGCAGTGCATATCAAATACGATGATAGGTTTTTTGTTGTCTTTGCAGAGAGTAAACGCGGTTTGGTCCATCACTTTAAGCTCGCGGGAAATACATTCTTCGTACGAGATGGTGGCAAAGCGTGTAGCCGTTGGGTCTTCCTTGGGGTCCGCCGAATAGACACCGTCCACCGACGTCGCTTTCATCACCACTTGCGCGTTCACTTCGCACGCGCGCAGGGCTGCCGCCGTGTCCGTGCTGAAAAACGGATTCCCCGTGCCGGCGGCAAACACAACCACCTGACCGCTGCGCAACATTTCTCGAGCTGTATTGCGCACGTAGGGCTCCGCCACATTTTTCATCTCGATCGCGCTCATGACGTGGCACGGCACCCCCGCTTCCTGTACGGCGGAGCAGATAGACAACGCGTTCATCACGGTCGCCAGCATGCCCACGTAGTCCGCCGTCGGTCTGTCCATGCCGCGTACACTCGCTTTCGCGCCGCGCCAAATGTTGCCGCCGCCCACGACGATAGCCACCTGCAGAGCAGCCGCCTGTTGCGCATCCGCGATCTCCCTCGCTATCCGAGCCACAATCTCCGGCGATATGTTGTCGCGACTTCCGGGCGCACGCAGTGCCTCTCCGCTCAGTTTGAGCAGGATACGTCTGAACGGTACCTCCTGTTTGGTTTGCTCACTCATCAACTTCCCCACTTGCTTCACGCAGTATACCAAACTACTTCGGACATGACCAGCCTAAAATCACACCAACCCCAAGAAACTTCCTGTAAATTGCCGCAATGCTAATTCCTATGCGGGTTTCACACCACATCTGTCCCAAATAAATCAGAGGCATCGTGGTGGACGATGGTTTTGCGGGAGGGAGACGGGGAGGTGATTAAGTACGAGGTACTTTGAGAATTTTATCGGGACGGGTGTGGCTTGGGTACTTCGTATCGTACTTCAAACTTGACTATTGGGGCATTGCAAGGTAGGATGCTGTCGTGCGAATGATAGTACACTGCATTTTGGGAGGTGCCATGATACCCGCCGCTGTAGTACCCATGGTGGGTGCCGAGCAAGCGCAAGACGCGGTGAAGATGTGTCGTGAGTTGCAACAGGGTTTGAACACCCAAGTTCGCATTTTGGGCAGCATTACCGACGCGAATACCGCGCAAGCAGCACTGGGACCGCTGACGGCGTCCATGCAGACTTTGAGCAGGATGAAGGCAGGCACTAATGAGGCAGAACTCTGGATATATCTCGATAACACGCCGGGTGTTAAGCTACCGATCATCGTCGTTCTAGAAAATCTGATGGTGCAGCTACAGAGGCTCGAAAAAGCCAATTTCTTCGGGAATCCCCGGCTTCGTGATTTACTTGCGCCGTTGTGCGGTAGAGCTGCGCCGCCGCGCCGTCCGAAATCGGTCCGATAAATCCGGCATTTTGAAATTTGTTCTCCCTTTCGCGTATGCCCGCGACGAAGCCATGGCACAGTGCTAGGTCGCCCTCTTCCTCGGGACAATTCCTCCCACTGTCGTGACAAGCCACAGGAGCACGATGCAACAGATGGGTTGAGCCACGAAGAGCACACCGTGCCACAGCACGCACAATAGCCCGGGTAATCCCAGAGCCAGAACAGCCAGTAAGCAGATGTAACTGCGTTTCAGGAGACGCTCTTGAGCCATCAGGGCTGCTCCGATATAGAGAGTGACGACCACACATTCCGCAAAAGTCCATCCTTCCGAAAGGAGAGACACCTGCGCATCTTCCGCGCTCAGGTAGAAGGGGTGTCCTGCCAGCACTTGCAGCTGCGCGATGTTCATCCAGCGGAATACCCCACATGCCTGCATTCCTACAACGCAGCCCAGCACTCCCACACTCAGTAGCCCCCAGCACA
Source organism: uncultured Akkermansia sp. (assembly GCA_964424645.1). GTDB lineage: Bacteria > Verrucomicrobiota > Verrucomicrobiia > Verrucomicrobiales > Akkermansiaceae > Akkermansia. The sequence continues at coordinate 4,796 of CAYRJI010000008.1, forward strand.
GCAGGGGCTTTTCTTGTGCTGCCCTCTCCGCTAATTTCTCGCGGCATTGTTTCAGGGCTGTAAACAGACGCTGCAGCATGGGAGAACAGCGAAACGAGGTGTCGCGATAGCTCAGTCGACAAAGCGTTTGACGACGAGCGAAGCGTTGTGACCGCCGAAACCGAAGGAGTTGCTCAGTGCCACATTGACTTCGTGCGCGCGTCCCACGTTGGGGCACACATCGAGGTCGCATTCGGGGTCTTGGCGAAATACGTTGATGGTCGGCGGGATAAAGTTGTCGCGTATAGCCATCACACACGCCAGCAGCTCAACGCCGCCGGCCGCTCCGAGCAGGTGCCCGGTCATCGATTTCGTCGAGCTTACAACCAGACCATTTTGCGCGTACGCGCCGAAGGTGTTCTTGATTGCCCGTGCTTCACAGATGTCGCCCAAATGCGTGGAGGTGCCGTGAGTGTTCACGTAATCTACATCTTCGGGTTTCAAACCTGCGTGCTCGAGTGCCATCTGCATGCAGCGACACGCACCTTCGCCTCCCGGCATGGGGGATGTGAGGTGGTACGCATCCGCGCTGAGACCGTAACCGACCAATTCTGCCAGCACGCGTGCGCCGCGTGCTCGGGCATGTTCGAGAGTTTCCAGCACGGCGACACCCGCGCCCTCGCCCATGACGAAGCCATCGCGGTCGACATCATACGGGCGGGATGCCGTTGCCGGGTCATCGTTGCGGGTGGACAGAGCTTTCATGTTGGCAAAACCGGCTATACCGATGGGCAGGATGGAAGCTTCCGCTCCGCCGCATATCATCACGTCCGCATCGCCGAACTTCATAATGCGCCAAGCTTCGCCGATGGAATGATTAGAAGTGGCGCATGCCGTCGATATACTCATATTTGGTCCCCCGAAGCCGTACTCAATACTGACCATGCCGCTCGCCATGTTCGTGATCATGTACGGGATGCAAAAGGGAGACACCCGCCTCATTCCGGTCTTGATCAGGATTTCTGTGTTCTGACCGTGGATGCCTAAGCCACCGATGCCGGAGCCGATCATCACCCCGATTCGCTCCTTGTTCTCCTTCTCGGGGAGCAAAGCCGCATCCTGAATTGCCATGACGGCGGCAGCCATCGCGAGCTGCTCAAACCGGTCACACCGCCGCACCGCCTTTGGGTCCTTTTGAAAATACGGGGTGGGGTCAAACCCTCGAACCTCTCCTGCAATCTGTACGGGATACGAATCCACATCCGGCAATTGCTCTATCCGGCCTATCCCCCCACGCCCATTCCGCATACCCTCCCATGTCTCCTCTGCACTATTGCCCAGTGGGGACAGCGCGCCTATGCCTGTGATGACGATACGTCGGTCTTTCATGGTTCCCCCTTACTCTATCCCACCTTACCCGCTTTGTCAAGCACATCAAACCTGTCCACTGGCACAGCCCACAGTCGTCCCAAGAAAAATACGAGCTTCGTGGTGGGCGATGATGTTGCGGCAGGAAGACGCGGGGGAGAGCAAGTACGAGGATAATTCGAAGTACGAAGTACGAGGTACGAAGTACGAAGTAGCAAAGCTGTGGAGAGAGGTGCGTGGTGGGCAACGGTGGTGTGCGGGGAAGTACGGGAGTCATGGGAGATGTGGTGAAGCGGTGCCGGTACGTGTGGCAGGCGAGGTACGAAGTACGAAGTGAAGGAGATAGGCGCAACAAGGTTGCGCGGAGAGGGACGATGAACGCAAAGCGGGAACCTCGCGTGGGGAACAAATCCATACACCTGTGGAGTTGAAGCCCCCTTGGTACGCAGAGCGGATGTAACCCGCACGAGGATTAGCATGGCGACGATTTGAAGAAATTTTCTTGGGACAGGTATTTTCTCTCACCTAAGCATGAAATACTGAGTTGACAAATAAGACATTTCCTGTTCAAATGAGCGGATAGAGGGCGATGAGAGAAGGGAGCACAGCGGAGGGGGGCGGTTTTTGGGGGAAAGCGAGGGAGGGGACGAGGCGCGGCATATATCGAGTGCCGCTTTTGCTGCCGCTGGGGTGCGTTGTCGGGGTGATTTTGGGGGGCGCGATAGGGTGGGGCTTGGCGGCGATTTTGCCGGTGGTAGCACTCAGTGTTCGCGCGTACCGGGTGATGTATCTCGCGCTGTGCTGCGGCGTGGTGGTTATTTTGTGCACGGCACTCCGAGAGCGCAATGCGCGGCAGCTACATCTTGCTCCGGAGACAACGGCACCACTCGCCGTTCGGCTCGAAGGCACTGTGGTAGCGGAGCTGAACAAGGGGTGCATTTTGGAGACCTCGCCGCTCGGGGTACGCGTGGCGGTGTATGGAGAGGGCGAGTGGAAACTCGGGGAAATATACCGCGTGGTAGGGCAGCCGATGCCGACGGCTCAACCCCTCGTGCCGGGTATGTTTTCGCAGGAGGAGTGGATGCGAGGGCAGGGGCTCGTAGCGCGTTTGGCTTGCATCCGCGCGGAGAAGGTGGGAACCGACATCGGACGCGCTTCGTTGATGCGGGTGGCTGCGGAAGTGCGAAAGGTGCTGGCGGACAGGTTGATGCCGCGCGGAACCGAGGGCGACATCCGGCGGCAGGTGCTCTGTGCTTTGGTGTTGGGGGAGAAGGATCGCGCGGACCCCGCGACAATCGAGCTGTTTCGGCGGGGTGGTTGCCTACACGCTTTTGCGGTGAGTGGCTTACATGTCGGTATCGTAGCGGGAATTCTGTGGTTTTTTCTGAAGTTATTCAGGGTACACCCCAAAATCGGGTGGTACGTACAGCTGGTGGGTGTGGGTGCCTACGTGTTTGCGACGGGTATGGCTGTACCGGCACTACGCGCGTACATGATGATCGCCGTCATTCTGGGTGCCCTTATACTGCGGCGAAGACCGAGCTTGTGCAACACGTGGGCACTTGCCGCGCTGCTCGTGCTCATGCTCCAGCCTTGGCAGTTTTTCCAACCGGGTTTCCTGCTTTCTTTTACGGTGTATGCGGTCATTTGCTTGGCGGTGCGTTACCTGATGCCGGAAAGGACGTGGTTCGGACCGGACTCGTACATCCCTGTTCGCATCTACACGCGCTGGGAACGCTTCCGCACGAATGCCGACCTCTTTGTGCGCGGAATCATCGTGGTTTCGTTCAGTGCTTGGCTGGCATCACTCCCCATAACGATCATGTACTTTCACGCCGTGGCACCGGGAAGCTACGTGGTGAACATCCTGCTCTCGCCGCTCCTGCCCGTGGTGATGTTTTGCGGGTTGGTTACGCTGGCGGTGGGGAGTCTGCCCGCGCTGGGACCTCTGAGTCACGCAATTTCGCTGCAGACTGCGGGCTGGTTGGTCGGGCTCGTCGGGCTCTCTGATCTGATTCCCGGAGCGTACATACCGGCTGTTGTTCCTGCGCAGCCCGGGGACTACAGAGTGTTTGATCTGGGACATGGGCGCGGTGTCTGCGTGCTGGGGAATCCCGGGGTGCTGGTCGGGGATGTCCACCTGCCGAACCAAGCACGCTATGCCGTGCAACCTGCGCTCTTCCACGCTGGGTTTTCCCCGGTGCTGTGCATGTCGCCGGTCAGCGACGGTGCCCGGAAAATTTACGCGCAGACGTGGTCAGAGTTGCGGTTCCTGTCGTTTACGCCCGGGAGCAAGGTGCGCTGCTATACATCCCGAGCCGGAGAGTTCACTGTTTTCCCCGCTCCGGCAGGGCTTCCCACGCGCTACCGGGGCAATGCCGCCCCGATTGTCCATTGGAAGCGACCGGACGGAAGCCGCGTGCTCTACATCGGCAACGCGGCGATGAGTACCCTGATGACAATACCCGAGGCGTTCCGCCATGTCGAGGTAGTGATCCTCGGCTTCAATACGCACGAGCCGATCTTCCGAGAGCATATTTCCCGGAAATGGGGCGTGCAAAAGGTTATCATGCTGCCAAATGCGGAAAAAGCGGACGAAGCGGACGAAACGGACATATCCCGAGAGGATTGACACTCAGAGCGGAACGCTCTGCCCACCGCACCTGCCATTTCCCGGCTTGGCATACTTCGTACGTCGTACTTCGTCCCTCGTGTTCCTTCGTTCTGCCATTTGCTGCTTCATTTTCGGAAAGAGTTCGCGGTCGATCCACGCGTAGGCGAGCGCGAGCTGACCGTCGCGGTAGGCACGACCGATTGCCGCCTCAATTTCGGTTGCATTGCCGAGCAGCTGCAGGAACTTATTGGAGGTAAGCTGCGTGAAGAGTTCACCGTCGATACGTTCGCCTTCTTTCAGCAACATTTCACGCACGTAGAGAGCCAACACCGCGTCCCCCACCCACGCTTCCGCGCGCAAGACCTCGAGATGTCTCCGGCGTTGGGGACCCATAATGCACGACGTACCGGTTACCCGCGCGGGTGGGGCTCACGTTCTGCAGCCGTGCGCCCGCCCGGAGTCGTCACAAACGGACCCCCGAGCGTCGGTGCCGTTTCCGTGACAGCCACACCCGGCGTTTCCGTCGGCAGACCTGCTACCGGAAAGTCTTTGCGCAGGGGATGGTACGGATAATCCTCCCACATCAAGATACGCCGCAGGTCGGGATGCCCGTCGAAGCGGATACCCAGCAAATCGTACTGCTCGCGTTCCAACCAATTAGCCGAACGCCAGAGACCGACCATGGAGGGCACCACGGCGTCATTTTCGGGCAGCAGAGCACGCACCATCAAGTTCGCGCCGGTCTCTGCCTGTGTGATCATGTAGTTGACTTCAAAGCGAGGTTCCTCTCCCATGCGATCCACGCCGGTCACGTTCAGCAGCATATCAAATCCGCACGCTTCCTTAGCATACCGCATCACGTCCGTCAGCCTTTCTTTCGGCACGGTCAGAATCTGATCTGTGCGAAATGTGGTGACCTCGACCCATGGGTAACGGTTGCGAATTTTTTTTACGGCATCTTCGGCGGCTGTGTAATTTTTTTGGGACATTTCCATACGGTCGGTTGGAGATCATTCCGTCATTTCACCTTCATCAATCGGTTATCGCGGAAGCGTTGAAACTCTGCGCTCGCTGAGCTTCTCGCAACTCGTGGGTCCGGAAGAATCCCTTGAGAGGGTGGTCTGTTTGCATAATTTTCTCTTGAAGAGTAATGAGACCCTGCAGCAGAGCTTCCGGACGCGGAGGACACCCGGAAATGTACACATCCACCGGCACGATCTTATCCACCCCCTGCAGCACAGAGTAACTGCGGAACATACCTCCGGAGCAGGCACAAGCCCCGCACGCAATGCACCACTTCGGCTCCGGCATCTGGTCCCATATCCGCCGCACCAGCCCCGCCATCTTGTATGTGATCGTACCGCAGATGAACATGAAGTCGGCCTGTCGCGGAGCGTACCGATTCACCTCTGACCCGAAGCGCGATATGTCATAACGCGAGCACGACGCCGCCATGTATTCTATCGCGCAACACGATGTGCCCATCGGCATGGGCCACAGAGAGTATTTACGCACCCAGTTGATCGCCGCCTCCAGCGTCGTATAAATAAAGCCGCCATCCGCTTCCGGGTCGCACATATAGTTTTGCCCCGCCTGCTCTTGTGTTTCCTTCGCCATCTCGCGCCCAGTTTACTCCCTCACACCCGGCTTGTCAACCATATCACGTGTGACTCAGGAAAAAACTACACACTCGCGTTGTAGGAGCGTAGATTTTTCAGGATATGGAAAATGAACGGCGGTGCGAGCTTGACATTTCCTTTCGTATCAGATAAAGTCAAGAGCGTACAATCCCTGAGATATTATGGAAGCATACAGCCTCAGAAATCCGTATTCTGCCGAAGTCATTGACGTGCGGCACATCACGAAACCCGGTAGTGCAAAGGAAACCGTTCATGTCGATATTTCACTCGGGGAATCCGGGTTGGAGTACGTTACGGGGGACGCCCTCGGGGTGCTGCCGTGCAACGACCCCGTGCTTGTTGATGCGCTTTTGGCAGCCGTGCGACTGGACGGCAGCGAGCCCGTGAGCGTCGGCGCGGACACCAAGCTGCCTTTGCGCGATGTACTCATCACGACATGCGATATTACCGGGCTCAAGAAGAGCACATTGACGAAGTGGAATGAGCGAGCCGGGAGTGAAATGTTGCGAGAGATACTGGCGGACAAGGAGAAGCTGAAGGAATATGTGTGGGGGCGAGACTTGCTGGACCTCGCGCAAGACCCCGCCACCAAAGCCACATTTGCGAGTGGGGAGGAGCTTGTGGCACTGTTGCCCAAACTCGCGCCGCGCCTGTACTCGATAGCCAGCAGCCCGGCGCATGTGCCCGGTCAGGTGAGTCTGTGCGTGGGTGCAGTGCGTTACACCTCCGGCGGTCGCGCACGCAACGGCGTGTGCTCCACCTACTTGGCAGACCGCGTGAAACCCGGTGGCCGGGTGCGGGTGTTCGTCCACAGCAATAAAAATTTTCGCTTACCGGAGGAGGGAGCCACACCGATTATCATGGTGGGACCGGGGACAGGTATTGCTCCGTTTCGCGCTTTTTGGCAGCAGAGAATCCACGATCGAGCCACCGGCGGCATGTGGCTGTTCTTCGGTAACCCGTATCGAGCTACGGACGGATGCTATGAGGACGAACTCGCCGAGCTCACGGAGAGGGGGGCACTCAAACTCAGCGTTGCATGGAGTCGGGATCAGGACCACAAAGTCTACGTGCAGCACCTCATGGATGCGGCGGGAGCAGAGGTCTGGCAGTGGCTTCAGCAGGGGGCAGCTGTCTATGTATGCGGGGATGCCAACCGCATGGCGAAGGATGTGGAACAGACGCTCCTGCAAATTATTGAGCGCGAGGGAAAGAAGTCGCCCGAGCAAGCTACCGCTTTCCTCGCCGACATGAAAGCTCAGAAACGGTACCAACGAGACGTTTACTGAACGGCTACCCTAAGTTGTCGATTTCTTCGAGGCTGCCGCAGCATTCGCGGGTCGGTCGAGGGGTAGTATGGAGGTTTTGAGGAACGCGGGTTCCCCACGGCGGGGAGGTTTCGTACAGGCGGTGTCACCGAAAGCAGTAGCATTTACGAGGTAGCCGGACGCCTCCGGTGCGAGGTGGAGGGGGAGAGCTTCCGCCTCACTGAGGGCGGAATCCGGCTGCGCGGGATTCGACGTACAGCGGAAAATCACCCAGCAGAGGGCACCTGCAGCATTGCGGAACCAAAGATGGGGATAAAAGTCCGGCACATCGTGGTATGCGATAAGGGAGCCACCCTCGGCAGAGATATGACGTTGAAATTCGGCAATGCCACCCAAGAGGATCTCCCACGGAGAAGGTGGAGGAGCGGCATCGGGAGACGGCAGCTGCTCCGGCTTCACGGGCAGCAGCGTGCGTGCGTCCCGGAGATTCCACGTGTCAGCGGGCTCCGGAGAGAAGCCGCGTTGAGCCGGGAATACGCAGGGAATGAGACCTTGTTGCTGTGCGAAGGAGAGGAAGGCATCCCGGTCGGGCATGGCTGCGACGATGTTTGCCGGGTCACCGCCGTTGGCGGGGTGCAAGGGTATCTCCACGGCGCGAATAGCGAACACATGGCATGCATGGGCAAAAGCGAGGTCGCAGTACCCGGGTTGGCAGCGCACGAGTTTCACCCAGTGCGCGGCCCCGGAAGGTGGATTTCCGGCATTGGGCGGACAATACCCGGTTCGCAGTTTCATGCACTCGCGCAGGTAGTTGGCGGCGTAGAGTTGCAGGCTGTCGGGCTCTTGGGAGTGAGCAGTCAGATGTCCGCGAAAGGGGTGGAAGATACGCGGCGGGGTGCTACATTCTTCATCGCGCTCAAAGGTATCATTGGCACTCTGCGGTAGGGTTTCGATGGCGGATATCTTCCCATCGCGCAAAGTGAGCACCGAGGCACCTACCATCTGTCCGGCGCAGGAGAGCATGTAGCACGGACGCCGCTTCCCCTCGCAGAGGATGGAGCCGGTGTCCCAGCTCATGCACGACCAGCTGCGTTGCTTTCGCCACAGTTGCCGCCGCTCACCCATGTAGCGGATGAAGGCGGTGCGGTCGGAGAGCACGGTGCCATTCATTCGGCTGACGTAGGAGAGCCCCGGAAGAGAAGCGGCGACGAAGTCGCTCCACTCGTGCGTGCACACGGCGTTGCAGAGGATGCGGCATGCGGCGACTTCGGAGAGCTCCGGCGGAGCGGGTACTTCCTCCGACCGGGGGGTCTCCTGCTCCACGGGTGGTTCTTCCAAGATGGCATCCGGTGAGGCGTGGAGGTGTCCCCGACAGGAGATCACATCGCCCGGTGTCGCGGAAAATCCTGACGCGACATCTTGCCCGACAAAGGCATGCAGTATGACATTTTCTTCGGAGGGCAGGAGTTGCAGTGTCCAATGCTGCACGATAGTGCTGTCAATCTCTACGTCTTCACATTCGAGCAAGCGGGCGCAGAGCGTCGTGAGCGTGGTGAGGGGTTCTTGGGAAAGCGGGGCGGGGTGATGCGCGGCAGCTACCGCTTCCGCCACTAGGCTGAGCGTCCAGCGGTAGCGGCGACCGGTGGGTAGCTCCCCGGGCAGGAGAATCGCCTCCAGACATTCTGCATTCAAACGCGTGCCGACAGCCGTACTCAGCTCCACCAAGCCGGACTCCGGGGCGTCCTCGAGCAGCTCTGTCTGAAGCAAAGTGAGCTCGGTGTCCGGTGCATCTCCGTAGAAGAAGACGGGGCGCACGAAGTCAAAGTGGCGGGGGTCTTCGCCTCGGTGTACGAGCATGATATGCGTCGGCGACGCGCCGAGCAGCAGGGTCTGAAATCCCCGTTTGCCCTGAGCCCGGTCGTTGAAAAGTCCGGTGATAGAGAAAGAGGGCATCTCACCGTGTGTCAGCACGTAAGGGATGAGCAGGTACTCCATCTTGAAGAGCTCTGCTCCGTTTAGCAGGGGTGTAAGTGCCACATCCTCACCCCGTAGGCTGCGCGGCAAAAATTGCGCGCTTCGTACATCACCGGACAGCCAGTTCCTGTTGCGCCGCACCAAGACCGGTCCCAACAGGTAAAGCTTGTCCTCCGTCGGCGCGGCAAAAAATGATGCGTAGTAAATATCTTGGTCGGTCGGTAAGGCTCTGCAACTCGCCTCACTGAGAGCACGGAGCCGCATGGGGTCTGCCGCAGGTTCCGGCATGCAGATAGACACAGGTTGACCGCCGGCGAGGGCGGAAAGCACGAGCTCCTTCTCCGGAACACCGCTGAGCTCGCGGGGTTCCGCTTCAGCAAAGCCCGTGGTGCCGAGGCAGTGAATGAGATTTGCGCGATGCGCGGCAAAGAGGCTGCCCGCGCTGCCGAGTGCTTGCACTGCTCCATGCGGGAGGTCGGTTATCTCGTGGACTGGTGGTGGTTGAGCCATGGTGAGCAGGGGGGATGAAAAGCGGTAATCTGCGCGGCGCACCGGATGTCAGCACAGATTGCGCTCTATCATAGCATACGCGTTGTGGTTATGAATGGATTCAAAGTTCTCGGCTTCCACGCGGTACCAACTGAAAGCACTATGTCGCTCAGTAGCAACCGCCACGTTGCGCACCAAATCTTCCGCGAAGACCGGGTGCTCGTACGCACGGTCCGTAACATACTTTTCGTCCGGGCGTTTTAGGAGACTATACACCGGGCTGGACCCGCAGGTTTCAACCATATCGATCAGGTCTTCTATCCATACCGGCGCACCGGAAAACCGCACGGAGTAGGTGACGATACTGCGCTGGTTATGCGCTCCGTGTTCACTCATCGCTTTGGAACACGGGCATAGCGTGGTGAGCGGCACGCGGATGGTCAGCGTAAATTGTCCGGGAGCATCCTTTTTCGCCTCTATCTCGAAGCGTACATCGTAGTTCATCATGCCCGGTATGCCGGTGACCGGTGCTTTCTTGATGCGAAAAAAGGGAAACTCAATTTCGACGTGTGCCCGCTGAGCATTTAGCTTTTGCAGCAGGCGTTCCGGCAAGTGCACCGCTGTGTGCACATCCAAGTAATGCCTGTGCTCGTGCAGCACCTCGATGAACCGGCTCATGTGCGTACCCTTGTATTCTTGGGGGAGATCAACCATCAGCGCAACGCTCGCTACTGTGGACTGCGTGCGGTTTTCTTTGTCAGACACCACAATGGGGAAGCGAATGGAGCGCACCCCGACCCGGTCTATCGAAATGTGCCGCGTGTCTCGCTCGTTCTGGGTATCTCGCAGTTCTTTCACGGCGTGTCTGCCTTACTTTGGGAACAAACAAAGAGGAGTTTGCAGACGCACGATCCTGCAAACTCCCCCCAACCAGTAACCAATGAACGAACCTAACTTAATTCAGGGAAGGAGATTGACCGCTCGCGCCCGCCGTATCTCGCGCGTGATCTTGCGGTGTGTTTTTGCGGACACCCCGGTGACACGGCGAGGAAGTATCTTGCCCGTCTCAGAAGTGAACTTGGCGAGAAATTCCGGGTTGCACATATCTACTGCACCGGCAGGAATATCGATACGGCGGTGCGGCATGGACCTGTTACATGTGCGGAAACGAATGCGCCGCTCGACGCTCTTGAATTCTGTCATCATAATATCTGGGTCTCTCGTGTGGGGTTAGCGTTTACGATCAACGAATCTCACGGTGAAGCGTACGCCGCTTCAGAAAGGGATTGAACTTAATTTTCTCGAGACGCCCGGGGGTCCGAGGACTCTTTTTGTTGCGCGTGGTAACATAGCGCGAAGCAGGCTTCCCCTCCGCCTTGGCTTCAGTGCACTCCAGTATGATAATTTCTCTCGGCATGGTGATGCGTCGCTGATTCGGGGCACCATTCTACCTTATTCTTCGTCTTCGTCAAGCAAAATTGTTGATTCAATCACTTTTTGCAACCCGGAAAAGCCTACATCCCCGGTGTCTTTATACCTTGAGGCAGAAAATAACCCATACTTTTTTTCGTACTCTTCTTGGCACCGCACGGTGAAGCGGCAGAAGGGACGCGCCTGCAGCCGTTTGCGCGGTATGGGTTCCAGCGAGAGTTCACAGACCCCATAGGTTCCCTTCGCTATGCGGTCCAGTGCCGCATCTATCTCAAACAGCTGCTCGCGATCTTTGTCGAGGCGCAGAATGGTTATGTCCCGCTGCTCCGCTTCACTTCCGGCATCTCCGATGTGTTGCCCGGACGACGAGGAGACATTCGACTCCCCGCTGCGCAAATGCTCGCGGGTAACGCTGTGCATACTCGGCAAAAGATCCTCTCGCATTTGTCGGAGCACTTTTTCCTGTTCGAGCAAAAACTCCTTCCAGCCGGGATCCGACCTCAGGATGGCCAACGTAGCTTTAACTTTCCGTCGTCGCTCGGCTTCTCCGGCAGGTCTTGTGCGGTCGCCCGGCTTGGATGCCACGGAGGTACTTCCTGCGGATGGTGCAGCTGTTTTTGCCGCCGCTGCCGCAGGAGTCCGCGAGCTTGTCTCCCCGGGTTTCGCAGCGTTTCTTTCCTTTTTCTCCAAAGGTGCTGCTCCAATGCTCGCCCCATTTTCTCCCTTTGGTGCCGCTGCTTTCACCGGCGTCGCCGCCTTAGCGGGAGCTGTCTTTTTTGCGGGTGTCGGTTTCTTTGTCGGGGGCACTGTTTTCGCCGGTGTCGTCGCTTTAACAGGAGTTGTTTTATTTGCGGGCACCGGTTTTTTTGCCGGGGTCGCCTCTTTCACCGGCGTTGCCGCCTTGGTGGGAGCTGCTGCTTTTTTTGCGGGCACCGGTTTTTTTGCCGGGGTCGCCTCTTTCACCGGCGTTGCCGCCTTGGTGGGAGCTGCTGCTTTTTTCGCGGGTACCGGTTTTTTTGCCGGAGCCGCCTTTTTCACCGGCGTTGCCGCCTTGACGGGAGCTGCTGCTTTTTTTGCGGGTGCCGGTTTCTTTGCCGGGGTCGCTTTTTTCACCGGCGTTGCCGCCTTGACGGGAGCTGCTGCTTTTTTTGCGGGTGTCGGTTTCTTCGTTGGGATCGCTTTTTTCACCGGCGTTGCCGCCTTGACGGGAGCTGCTGCTTTTTTTGCGGGTGTCGGTTTCTTCGTTGGGATCGCTTTTTTCTCGGGCGTTGTCTTTTTTGCCGGGGTCGCCGCTTTCGCCGCCTTAGCGGGAGCTGTTTTATTTGCGGGTGTCGGTTTCTTCGTCGAAGCCGCTACCCCGGCATTTGCTGCCTTCTTTGCAGATGCCGCACCCTTAACCGTGCTTGTTGTCTTTTTGGTTGCCATAGTCGTGTTGTCTGGTTCTTGGTGTACCGCGCGCTTCTCCGCTGTCCGAGTAGTCACGTAACCTCGCACTGCTACTATCATAGTTTGCACCATTCGTCAAGGAAAAAACGCCGTGTGGTCTAAGCCCCCCACATCTGTCCCAAGAAAAATATGAGCTTCGTGGTGGGCGATGACTTTGCGGCAGGAAGGCGCGGGGGAATGGAAGTACGAGGTACGAAGTACGAAGTGAAGGAGTTAGGCGCAACGGAGTTGCGCAGGAGAGTTGGGAGGAGGCAAAGCCGAAACGGCGCGTGGGGAATAAATCAAGGCACCCGTGAGGATGAAGAGCCCTTAGTACGCAGAGCGTCCGTAACCCGCACGAGGATTAGCATCGCAGCGTTTTTCGGGAATTTTATTGGGACGGGTGTGAGAACCACTGCATGAAAAAACAACGAATGGACAAACAGGTGTCGGTCCGGGTACCCCCCCCAAAAAAAAGATGCATGGGGAATCCCGTGCATCCGAGTCAAATAGGCGGCTACAACCGCCGTCCTGCGAAGCCCGATACCTTATCGTTGGCAGACACCTGAGAATTCAGGTGCCACCGGAGCTTCCGGTGTAGGCGGAAGCGAGTTGCCAACGGCGGTATAAGCCGCAAGACTCATGATAATGGCTATCGTTTTCATACTTACATTCTGTCTGTTCACCTACCGTCCCCCGGACGGCGCGGCGCATTTTATCCTACTTTTTTTATAGGTCAACACTAAAATTTAAATTTTTGGACTTTTTTTGGACTTTTTTTCTAACCGATTGCAGTGCAGCACCCGAACGAAGAAAGTGCGGAGACTTCACGATGTAGACGACGTGCAAGAAATCAATAATTGGTCAGCTTACCCGGGTGCGCGGCGGCTCCGTCTGCGATATTTCGGAACATACGGACTGTTTGCGGGGCGGAGGCATTTTCGGGGAGAGAAGAGCGATCGTATTTTCTGCCTGCACAGCGCACCATAAACCAGTGTTCGATAGGGTAATGATGAGCTTCCGGATAGACGGTACTCAGGACTTCGGTGACACTTGGGAGGTCTTTCCAATCATCTTGGTCAAGCTCCGGACCGTAATTGACCTTAAGTCGCCCATTCCACATCCAAGCATCAAGCACCCACACTTTGGGCCACAGGTCATTGACGGCGGCTACATATACGCAATTATGCTCGGAACGCTTCTTTTTATCACGCACGCAGCAACCGATGCGGAAGTAGTGCAGGGGACGGCGACGGAGCTCACGGTACATGTCGTGTTGATAATGCCAGCACAGCCCGCGGTCCTGCAAGCGCATATTGACGAGGCTGTTGCCTGCCCAGCCGGGGAAGTTCGAATCATTCACGCGAGAGATACCTGCGGCTGCCTTGTACGCTGTATCTGCAAGCCACGTAGCTTCCTGGCGCGCATCAGGGTCCCCCTGTTGCTCAGCGGGGAGCAGCTTGATCAGATTGTCTCGGAGAACTACCCGCCGGTGCGTGATGAATCGTGTAGTGGGGTAGGAAACCGGCGGCGGATAGCAACTTACAAGCGAGACCATCATCAGTACTACTGCAATGCAGCATCGTATCGTCATGCCTGCCACCGTATCACACATCCGTTCCAAATTCAAGAGTCATGTCGCGGGGCAGCATCCGGCACCACACCTGTCCCAAATAAATTAAAAGCTTCGTGGTGGGCGATGACTTTGCGGCAGGGAGACACGAGGGAGATCAAGTACGAGGCACGAAGTGGTAAAGCTGTGGAGGGCGGTATGTGGGGGGAAGAGGGAGTTTTATGTGACAAGCGAGACCTCGTACTTGTGCTACTCGCCGGGTGTACTTACATCACGGAGGCACCATTCCCCGACCTAGCTACCTCGTAATTCCGCAACGGGGGGAAGTTTAGCGGCGGACTCGGCGGTAGGACCCCTCGCCCACAGCCAACACGCGGAGGCGCACCCGCGTCAGACCGTTGTTGTGGAATTTCAGGCGGTGAGCCACGGAGGTACTGACGTCGATGAGACGTCCCGCGATGTAGGGACCGCGATCGGCAATACGCACTAGGCAGCTCTCCCCATTTTCCAAATTAGTGACCTGAGCTAGGCACGGCAGGGGCAACGTGCGGTGTGCGGCGTAATACATGTTGCTGTAGAGGGGCTGACCGAGGGCACCGCGTGCTCCGTTTGCTTCATAGTGCGATGCTATTCCTACCGCTTCGTACCGCAGGGCCTGCTCCACACTCATCGGCACAAATCTCATTCCTTTCAGTGTGTAAGGTGACATTTTGTAACCCCGGTAGGGCTCAGAGGGCTCCCACGGTTCCCCCTGCAACTGATGACTCTGCTGACACGCCGCCACCAGAAGCCCCGCCAGCATCGCGATAAATTTTGTCGTTCCCTTTTTCATGGCAGTTCTACATGCACATCCCGCCGTCACATACCAACACATGCCCGGTGATGTAACGCGCCTCGTCCGACGCGAGGAACAGCGCGCAGTTCGCGATGTCATCCGGCTGCCCCATATCGCCCATGGGGATACTTGCCAGCACCGCTTCGCGAGCTTTTTCCTGCATCGCCTCTGTCATTTCCGTGGCAATGAACCCGGGAGCAATGGCATTGCAGGTTACACGGCGGCGTGCCAGTTCCTGTGCTATCGCTTTTGTGAACCCGATCAACCCCGCTTTCGATGCCGCGTAATTTGCTTGCCCCGCATTCCCCCGGATGCCCACGATAGAGCTCATATTGATGACGCGTCCGGCGGGACTCTTCATCAGCGTGCGTTGCAGGGCTCTCACAAAGAGGAACGCGCTCCTCAGGTTCGTATCCAGCACAGCATTCCAGTCTTCATCCTTCATGCGCATCGACAACCCATCCCGCGTAATTCCCGCGTTATTCACCAAGATGTCCACCACCGGGTACTTCGCCAATATCTCCTTGACGCACGCGTCGACAGCCGCCGCGTCCGCCACATCGCAGGCGATAGCCTCGCAGCTCCCCTCCGTTTCCGCGTTGATATTCGCCGCCGCAGCTTCACACGATGCCGCGTGGCGCGCTATCACCACCACCTTCGCGCCCTCCTGCGCAAATCGTCTCGCGATGGCATACCCTATTCCGCGACCTGCCCCGGTCACCACCGCTGTCTTTCCTTCAAGTCTCTTCATGAGCCCTATTCTATCCCAACCTTTGCTCCGTGTCAACTACGCCTGTTCCGAATAAATGAGGGGCTTCACAGCCGTCCCAAGAAAAATACGAGCTTCGTGGTGGGCGATGACTTTGCGGCAGGAAGGCGCGCGAGAGATCAAGTACGAGATACGAAGTGAAGGATTGTGGTATTGTACTTGAAAATTCCGCTGGGGTGGGTATAATTGGGGGAGGGAGCGTATGATGGAGGTATCGGAAAGGATGATGGATGAGCGAAGTAGGCGTGCGGAGAGAGTATGGCCGACGTGGATGTTGCGTGCCGGTGGGGTGATGTTGGCGATGTTGGGGGTGCTGCTCCTGCTTTGTCTGCTGAGTTACCGACCGGCAGAGGTGGAGTGGGACGTGCTGAGACCGGAGGGGGTGCAGCCCGACACAGGGTGTACCAATTTGCTCGGCGCGGTGGGCTTGTACGCTGCAAGCTGTTTGTATTGGTTGTTCGGGGGAGGAGCTGTGTACGGGGTACTTTTGCTGCAGGTTCCGGCGTGGGGGATCGTGTTCAAGCCGGAAGGAAGACGCGTGGGACAATGGTTGGCGTGGGGAGCTATGGTACTCACGGTCTGTTGCGCGTTGGCTGTGCAGCCGTGGGTGCTCACCGAATGGACCGGGCACCTCGGCTTAGTCAGTGCCGGAGGCTGGGTCGGTTACCTCTTGGGTACAAAGGTGTTGCATGCCCTGCTGGGTGTTCATTGGGCATTGGGGTTGCTCGTGCTAGGACATGCCGTGGCACTCATTTACGTGGCGCGTATCACGCCAATGGGTTTATACAGAGCGGAGAAGGAGGAAGTGCTCAATCTCATTAACCGATGGCAGGAACGTCGGCGCATCGCACGTGAGCAGAAGGAGCGGGAAGCACTGGCATGGCGCACATCCCTCCCAGCGGAGGAGCCGCAGCCGGAGACGGTGCGCCGCGAGCCCGGAGTGAGCCGCACCTCGTTTGACACCCGCGCAACGCCGGTACCCGAGCCGCAGAATCCACCCGAAGCGCGGGGGAGGGAGGCGCGAACGGAGGCAACGGAGCCCGTGCGGGAGAAACCGCTTTCGCCCCCGCCACCGGACACGCCGCCGCAGTCGATCACGCGACGAGAGCCCGTAAGGGAGCCGGAGGAGAACCTGCTTGCGCTCAATGAGCAAATACCGGATGATGAGCCCACCCTCAAGCCGACCGCTAGGCGGGCAGGGGGGCAGGACGCGGGAGCGGGCAAGCCGGGGATGGTCATCAACCCGTCCGTCCTCCGCGCCGTGGAGAACCACATGGGGGTGAAACCAAAGGAAACGCCCGCGCCCAGCGGCAAGGACACGCAGACCCTACGGGTGAACAAGCCACGGGTACCCGCGCCGCCCCCGCGACGGCTGGACCTCGAAAATTACCCGTTGCCGTCCTACGAGTTGCTTAAGTATGAGCCCGTTCCGGAGAGCGTGCGGGAACAGGCCCGTGCCGAGATGCTCGAGACACAAGCCATCATCATCGACACGTTGGCATCCTTCAAGATTCCGGTGCAGGGGGGGGATATAACGCGCGGACCGAGTGTTACGCGCTATGAGTTTTCGGTTCCGCGAGGGCAAACGGTGAAGGCCGTGGCGGGGAAGAGCGAGGACATCATGGCGAAAACGCAGAGTACTTCTGTCAATATACTCGCTCCCATCCCCGGCAAATCGACCGTAGGGGTGGAGTTGGAGAACAGTGTGAAAGAGCCGGTGTACCTGCGGGAGCTCCTCATGTCCAAGGAGTTTCATCATCCGAAAAATCGGATACCGGTGGCACTCGGGAAGGATGTCTACGGCAACCCCGTGATCGGAGACTTAGCCGCCATGCCGCATGTCCTCGTGGCCGGCTCTACCGGCTCAGGTAAGTCGGTGTGTATCAACAGCATGCTCGTCTCGTTCCTCTACAAGTTCCGCCCGGATGAACTGAGGTTGGTGCTGGTCGACCCCAAGGTCGTGGAGATGCAGCCGTACAAGAAACTACCGCACCTCGCCGTGCCGGTGGTGACTCAGCCGGAGCGCGTGATAGGTGCCCTGCGCTGGGCGGTCAACGAAATGGAGTATCGTTATAAGTTATTTAGCCGCATAGGTGTACGAAATTTGGAGGATTACAACACGCTGCCGGATGAGGTCAAGTTGGCTGCTCTGCCGGGCGAGGAGGTGGCGGGCGACGAGAATCCGGATGCTGTGGACGCAATTGTACGCGATGTGGAAGATTCCCAAGGCGAGGATTTGCCCGAGGAGACGGAGGAGGAGTTGATGCAGGATGAACTCGACTTCGCGGAGCGCGGTCCCATGCCCGTGCATCTTCCCTACATCGTCATCGTGATAGATGAGTTGGCTGACCTCATGATGCAGGTGAAGCAGGATTTGGAAATCTACATCGGGCGGCTCACTCAAAAGGCTCGTGCCGCCGGGTTACATCTCATTGTGGCGACTCAATCACCGCGCGCTCAGGTCGTCACAGGTATTATCAAAACTAACCTGCCGTCGCGCATTGCTCTGAAGGTTTCCAGTCAACTGGACTCGCGCGTCATCCTCGATGAAGGCGGGGCGGAGAATCTGCTGGGCAGGGGAGACCTGCTCTACCTGCCGCCCGGCGGACCCAGTAAAATGACGCGTGCCCAAGGTGCTTTCGTCTCCGACGCGGAAATCGCGGCTATCATCAATCACTGTGCCTCTCACGCGGAGCAACGCTTTGTGCAAGACGCGACCGACTCGATCAATCAGGTCGATACCGGCGGTGACTCTTCGACCTCGCGCGGCAGCAACTCCAACAATGACGAGGAAGAGCTTTACACCCGCTGCGTCAATCTCGTAGTGACCGAGCGTAAAGCCAGTACGTCGCTCTTGCAGCGTCGCTTCAGCATCGGCTACGGGCGTGCCGCAAAAATCATGGATATGATGGAAGAGCGCGGCGTCATCTCGCCCCCGCAAAGCGGTAGCAAGGCGAGAGAAGTACTTATATGAAGTACGAGGCAAATGGGAAGTACGAGGTACGAAGTACGAAGTACGAAGTGGCAAAGCCGGGGAGTGATGCTTAGGTGATGCCGCAGCCCAGTCACACCTGTCCCAATAAAATTTTCGAGAAACGCCGCCATGTTCATCCCCATGCGGGTTGCAGACGCTCTGCGTACCGAGGGGACTTCAACATTACGGGTGCATGGATTTGTCCCCCACGCGAGGTTCCCGCTTTGCGTTCATCGTCCCCTCCGCGCAACCTTGTTGCGCCTAACTCCTTCACTTCGTGCTTCGTACTTCGTACCTCGTACTTGATCCCCTCCCCGTTTCCCTGTCGCAAAGTCATCGCCCACCACTAAGCCTCTCATTGATTTGGAACAGATGTGGTTGCGGGTATACGCTTGCCAAAGGGGGTGAGAGGTGGTATGGTGGGGGCATGGCGATGGAGCTGATGCAATACAGCGGTGGGGCTTTGGGGTGCAATGGTTATTTGGTGATCGGGGCACAGGGGGAGGGTGTGGCTATCGACGCGCCGGAGGGGTTTGCGGACTGGGCACTTCGGCATATACCGGAGGGTACGCGCATTGCGCACCTATTAATTACGCACCAGCATTTTGACCATATTCAGGACGCGGCAGCTCTGCAACGCGCTACCGGGTGTACCATACACGCCGCAGCTGCGTACAAGTCGGAGTATACCTTGGCTCGGCAGGCGGAGCTTTGGGGAATTCCCGCACCGGTACCCTTCACGGTGGGGGAGGTGCTACCGGCAGAGCAGGACTCAACGCTGTGGCTCGGGGGGATAGAGTGGCGGGCGATGCACGTGCCGGGGCATTCGCCGGATAGCGTGGCGTGGTATGCACCCCAGCACGGGGAGATATTTTCCGGAGATGCCCTTTTTGCGGGGTCTGTGGGGCGCACGGATTTCCTAGGCGGGAGTGCCCGACAGCTGGCGGAAAGTCTGCGGGGAAAAATTCTGATTTTGCCGCCGCACACGCGGGTGCATCCCGGGCATGGATCGGACACGAGCGTGGGCGAGGAGTTGCTCAATAACCCCTTTGTCACATCCTGAACACACAAAGAATCGAAATACGCAATCACATGACATTTGAGGAATTAGGATTATCAGCTGCCGTGCTCGAGGCGGTGCGGGAGTGTGGTTACACGGCACCCACACCCGTCCAAGAACAAGCCATACCGCACGTTTTGGCGGGGCGGGATGTCATTGGTGCATCGCAGACCGGCACAGGCAAGACGGCTGCGTTTGCTCTGCCCCTGCTTACTCGTCTGCAACATACCGGTTCCCCGCAGGTGCTGGTCCTCGAACCCACCCGAGAGCTGGCAGACCAACTTGCGGAAACCTTCCGCACCTACGCGGTGCACACAGACATCACCATCGGCTTGCTTTACGGCGGGGTCGGTTACGGGACGCAGGCGAGTGCCCTCAAAAAGGGCATGGACATCGTGGTGGCTACTCCGGGGAGGCTCGTAGACCACTTTTATCGCGGCAACATGAAGTTTAAGGACATACGAACGCTTGTGCTCGATGAAGTTGACCGGATGACGGATATGGGATTTTTGCCCATCGTGCGAAAGATCGTGAATCTTTGTCCGTGGGAGGGGAGGCAAACACTGTTTTTCTCGGCAACAATGCCCCAAGTGCTCCAAGGATTTGCCAAGTGGTGCCTTACCGACCCATGCGAGGTGGATATTGCGCGGCATGAGGTCGCGTCCACGATCTCACACGCCTTTTATCCCGTGGGACTCGACCAGCGCGATGAGCTCCTGTTGGAGTTGGTGAAACGGACGCAATTTCGCAACATGATGATATTCACGCGCACCCGCAGGGAAGCCGACATGGTTGCCGACATGCTTTCCCGCGCAGGTTGGGGATACGAGGTAACTGCCATGCATTCGGACATCCCCCAGAAGGAGCGCATGGCTGCTTTGCGCGGCTTCAAGGAGGATAAATATCGCATCCTCGTGGCGACGGATGTGGCGGCTCGCGGCATCGACATCAGCGGTGTCACCCACGTCATTAACTACCGTGTGCCCGAAAACCCGGAGGACTACGTACACCGCATCGGACGCACCGGGCGCGCCGAAGCATCGGGTGATGCCTTCACCCTCCTGACTGCCGATGAACTCGACTTCGCCAAGTCCATCGAATTTTTCTTAGGGCAGAAGGTGGAACGCCGCAAGCTGGAGGGCTTCCCGTACGCGTACACAGCCTTGCTGAATGAAGACGCGCCTCCGCTGCGCAAGCCCCGTCCCTCCGGCGGGAAGAGTCGTCGTCGCTGAGCTGAGCCCCCGCGCATGCGAGTCCTTGCCATAGACCCGGCTATCCGCAACACCGGTTTCGCCGTATTGGACGGCGACCACCGCCAAGCCGTTGCACTGGAGTACGGTACACTATCTCTCAGGGATGAGCTACCGCAGAGTAAGTGCTTGCTGTATATCCACCGACATGTCCTCTCGCTCATCGATCAATGGCATCCGGAAGAACTTGCTATTGAGGGTATTATTTACGTCCAATCCTACCGCACCGCCATCACCATGGGGTCTGCCCGTGCCGCGACGGTGCTCGCTGCCGCAAGTCGCGAGTTACCGATTATGGAATACCCGCCGACCTGCGTGAAACTTGCCGTTGTAGGTCGCGGCAGTGCCAAGAAGACCCAAGTGGCCTTCATGATGCGTGCCTTACTTTCCCTAGACGCAACGCCCGCCTCCGACGCGGCAGATGCCCTCGCCATCGGCTTTACCCATCTCGCCGCAACGGACCCCCTCCGCGCCCACCTCTTCGCCGAGAGACGCCCCATTTGAAGTACGAGGTACGAAGTACGAAGTACGAAGTAGCAAAGCTGTGGAGTGGCGGGTGTGGTAAGCAAGCGGGGCGTGTAAGAAAAACGTGAGCGATGAGAGTGTTGTGGCAAGTCGTGTCATGCGTGATGGATACCGGTGCCACGCGAGCACCTCTTCATGGCTTCGCATACCACAGACGTGTCATCCCCACGGGTGCATGGATTCGGTTCACTCGCGTCGTTTCGGCTTTGTCTCCTTCCAACGCTCTTGCGCAACTCTGTTGCGCCTAACTCCCTCACTTCGTACTTCGTACTTCGTACCTCGTACTTAATCTCCTCCCCGTGTCCCCCTACCTCAAGGTTATCGCTCACCACTAAGCCTTTCATTTATTTGGGGCAGATGTGGGTGGGGTCGGCACCTGCAATTTTGTCATCTTGACAGAAATTTCGATAGACGAGAGCCCCTTCCGGGCGTATAATACTCGGGTACGGTTGTCGGATGTGTAGATTCCGGCGACCGTGTGTCTCTTTTCATTATCCGGTAAACATGAATCGGTTATTCAAGAACGTACGACGTCTGACGGGCATTGCGATGCTTTCTCTTGTGTCATGCACAGGGCAGGGACAAGCCGCGCCGGACTACAACATGGTAGGGGAATGCTTCGCGCAGCTGCTGCAGAATTCACACTTCTCCCGCGTCCGTTTTTCTGCTGAGCTGTATGCTCAATTTTTGGATTGTTACCTTCAGTCCATAGATCCGCAACATCTTTATTTTACGCAGGAGGACGTGGATGCTCTGCATCAGAAATACGGGGACTCGTTCGGTGATTACCTGCTGCACCACGAAACGGCAAAATTGGCGCAGGAGCTGTATGGTATGTATGCAGAGCGCGTGCAGCGTCACCTTGCCCAAGCGGAGGCTATCCTGAAAGATTACGAAAAAAAGCCACCCGCATTTAACTCCAATCGTGTAGTACCGCGTTCACGTCGTGAGTTGCCGCGTGCCAAAAATGACGCAGCACTTGACCAAGTGTGGCGGAACCAAGTGGAAAACATGATGCTTTCAGAGGTGTGCCGTCGCGAAAATGTGGCGCGTTTAGCGGCAGAAAAGGGGAAACCGGATCCCAACGCCAAGGAACCCTCGCCCGCTGCCAAGATACTTTCCCGACTCAAGCGCGTGCGCATGGAGATGCAGGAAGCGGACGAAGAGGACATGGTAGCATTGGTGCTCAATGCCGTGGCGCATGTGTATGACCCACACAGCGATTACATGGGAGCCCGCGAAGAAAAACAATTTAAGGATTCGATCAAGGCGTCTCTCGTGGGCATTGGGGCACAGTTACGGGAAGATGACGACGGTTCTACAAAGATTGAGGGGATTGTGAAGGGTGGTCCGGCCGACAAAAACGGGCAGTTGAAACTCGGCGATCACATCGTAGCGGTTGATTCCGACGGCACAGGGAAGTGGACAGACATCCTCTTCATGAGCATTGACAAGGTAGTCGACCTCGTTCGCGGCAAGAAAAATGTGCCCGTACGGCTGCGGGTGCAGAGTGAGGACGGTGGGGAAGAGCGGGTGGTCACGATTGTGCGCGATGAAGTGCCTCTCTCTGAGTCACTGGCGAGTGCTCGCATCGTGGATATACGTGAAGGTGGTCCCCAAGGGGAAGAAAACGTTTGTCGCCTTGGCATTCTGACTCTTCCTTCCTTTTACATGGATTTGGACGACGACAAACCGGAAGAGAAGAAGGTGCACTGCGCAAAAGATGTTCGTGAGCTGCTCATGCGCATGGAACGCGAGAAAGTGCAGGGGCTCGTGCTTGACCTACGCACCAACGGCGGTGGCTCTTTGGAAGAGGTTCGCAAGGTGGTCGGATTATTCACCGGTTCCGGACCCGTTGTTCAGATAAAGTACGCTCGTGGGGAGGTAGAATGCCTCAGGGTAAGCGGCAAGCAGACGTTTTCCGGCAAGTTGGTTGTGCTCACCAGCAAAGCCAGTGCTTCCGCATCTGAAATTTTTGCCGGGGCGATGAAGGACTACGGACGTGCTCTCATTGTGGGGGACGCCACGACGTTCGGGAAGGGGACGGTGCAGGTGCCGCGTAGTATCGGAGACTTCATCTTGCGGGGTGAGGACTGCGGTCTCATCAAGGTCACGATTCAGAAGTTTTACCGCATCAACGGAGCTTCCACTCAGCTCAAAGGTGTGAGCAGTGATATTGTCCTGCCGACTGTGACCTCCGGACTCCAGATTGGTGAAGCCGAGTCCGACCACGCCATGCCATACGACACGATTGCACCGGCGAAGGGATATGTGCCCGATACGCACTTGCTGACCGTGCTCCCACAGCTTCGTGAGCGCAGTGCTGCTCGTGTCGCCAAGGATGCTGATCTCCAAGATAATGCATGGTTCGCCAATTACCGTCTCAAGCTCATGGAAGAGAACTCTATATCGCTTAACAAGCAAAAACGGCAGGCGGAAATTGCCGAACTACGTGCTTTCCGGAAGAAGAGCGAACAGGAAAGGAAAGTTCGCTACGAGGCAATGAGCAAAGAGGATGCTGCCAAGCTCACCATCTACCGCCTCAACCTTGGGGATGTCAATGCACCCAACCTCCCCAAAGCATCTGATGCCGACAAGGAGTCCTTTATGCGAGAGGCAAAGGACCCGGAAGATGAGTTGGATGATTCGCCCGATTATCCTTCCGGTCTCGACCCCGTCCTGCGTGAAGCACTTTACGTCGCGCGTGACATGGTCGAGCTGCATTAAGCACGGACAGAGCTATGCCGGACTCCACGGACACGCCTACCGGTCAAAGCGCGGATGCGGCAGCTTCCCGGGGGAATACCCTTCATGATTTGGTGCCCGAGGATGAGATGCCGCGCGAGAAACTCTTCAAGCAGGGATGTGCTGCGCTGACGGATGAGGAGCTGATTGCCATCTTTCTCCGCACGGGTATTCCCGGGGTCAATGTCATCGAGCTGGCTCGCCTACTCAAGAAACATGCCGGAGGTTCTCTGACGTCCCTCGGAAGGCTCGAAGCCCCGGACATCATGGTACTCGTCAAAGGGATACGCAAGGCCAAGGCTGCCACTTTGGCAGCTGCGTTTGAGCTGGGGCGTCGCGCGGTGAAAGAGCGGCTGCATCTCCGGTTGATGAATAGTCCCGAAGCGGTGTACGATGCCTTTGCCCACGAACTGCGTTATGCCCCACAAGAAAACTTTCTCGTGCTCTCGCTCAATATGAGGAACGAGCTCATCTTTACCTCTCGCACAGCCGTCGGCACCCTTACTCGCGTCGTCCTGCATCCGCGCGATGTCTTCCGTGAAGCGATCCGCCACAGTGCATCTCGTATCATTTTGGTACATAATCACCCCAGCGGTAACCCCCGACCAAGTCTCGAAGACCGGGCACTTACCGAGAGAATCGTTGAAGCCGGTAAGATTCTCCTTATCCCGGTGGCTGACCACGTCATCATCGGCACCGAGTCCGAGTTCGGGGAACGCCAACCCTTTTTTAGCTTTCACAGGGAGGGACTCATTCCCCCATGATGGATTACCACACCCACGCCCCAAACCCCTGCGGTGGCTTCCTTTGCAGTGTCACGCGCGAGGACTGGGACTCTGTAGCCGCCGCTGCTCCGCAGATGATTCCTTGCTTTGGTGTTCACCCTTGGCACGCTCGGGATGAGGACCCCGCTCAGCTCGCTTTCGCCTTGGATGAGTGGCTCGCCCGTTTTCCACAGGCGCAGGTCGGTGAATCCGGTTTGGATGCCTCGCCGCGTTACTCCGCTTCCTTAGATGCACAGCGCATTCTCCTCCAAGTCCACTTGGGTGCTGCATTTCGCCACGAGCGGCTCGTGCACCTGCATGGGGTCGCCGCTTGGTCGGAGCTCCTCGCTATTCTCCGCGTCAGGCAGCACTCGCGTACCCTTCCGCGCGTCCTGCTCCATGCTTGGAATGGGTCACACGAGCTCGCACGGGAATTTCTTGCTCTCGGGGTCATCTTTTCGGTCGGTTTGCGCGAACTCTCACACCCCAAAGCTGCTTTCCGCTACGCGCGCATCCCGGTCGGTCGCCTCTTTCCCGAATCCGACGCCGACCCCACATCCTTCCCCCGCACCCTTGACCTCTTCTCCCGCCTCCGCCCGGACATCTCCTGAACCACACCTGTCCTAAATTAAAGGCTTGGTGGTGGGCGATGACTTTGACGCAGGAAGACATGGGGGGGGATGGAAGTACAAGGTACGAAGTGAAGGAGTTAGGCGCAACGGAGTTGCGCAAAGGGAGGTGGATGGTACGTCCGTAGTATGCGAAGCCATGAAGAGGTGTTCGCGTGGTACCAGTATCCATCACACATGACGCGACACGCCGCAACACTCTCATCGCGCACGTTTTCTTACACGCACCGGTTGCTTACCACACCCGTCACCCCCCGGCTTTGCCACTTCGTACTTCGTACTTCCTGTTGGGCGTTTGTACCCCGCATGGGAATTAGCATGGCGGCGTTTTTCGAGAATTTTGTTGGGGCAGGTGTGATTACGCGCGCGTTCCTTGGCTTCGCGCATACTTCGTACTTGAGCGGAATCTGTCCGTATGGTAGGATGTGGGCATGAACACTATCGGGAGAGTTGTAGTAAGTGTCGTGATGGCGTTGGGAGTGGTGGGAGGGTCGGTGGAGGCAAATCCGGCGGATGAATTGCTCAGCGGCATGCGCGAGATGCTTGTGAGTCAGGGCAGCAAGGATGTGTTCGGTGCCATACGTAAGGGACGGCTGAAGGTTCCCTTCAGCTTAAGTGCGCGCGGTGAGACGATTGTCTTTCAATACAAGCAAGAGAATGAGTGGAAACGGTTTGACGTACGCATAGGGGAGAAGAGGGCGGATTTGCTGATGGTGAAGGGGGGCAAGGCGGAGGTGATGGCACCGAAACAATACACACAGCTCATAGCGGGGACGGATGTGACGTATGAGGACCTCTCCTTACGCTTTTTGTACTGGAAGAATGGGAGCATTTTATCGGACACGGCGAATTCGCGCATCAAGGGGCGGGATTGTTTCATCGTGCAGGCGAGCAATCCCACGCCGGGTGTGGGGCAATTTGCTACCGTGCGCATGTGGATAGACAAAGAAAACGGCACCGTATGGCAGATAGATGGGTACGGGGCGGACGGTAAGCTCAAAAAACGCTTTTCTATCACTTCCATCCAACGCCTCTCCGACGGGACTTGGTTTTTTAAGCAGATGAAGATGGAGATTCGGAATCCGCAGAATGACAGACGCACCATCGCCTTGGATTATTTGGAGATGGAAGACATCCCGCAGCCGAATCGGTAGAAAGGGCATCCTCTGAGGCACATGGATAGACGAGCGTGTAGGGGCTGTGGGGGAGGAAGCAGGGCGAAACGGGAGCCATGATACGACGAGCCGGACAGTTGTTGGTAGCATTCATTCCATTGATGCTTTTTGCGGGGGTGGTAAGGTGTTTGGTGTGGTTTAGTCTCGTGCAGAGTCAGCTGGGGTGGGTGGCGACGCTGCTCGGTGGGCTGCTCGTGGTGAGCGTGGCGGAGGTGCTGATATTCAAAATGTGGCTTTTGCCATCGTGGGCACAAGCCATCAGCGAGCGGATATATGCCGGGAGCTATGTGCCGGAGGATGATGCGCTCGTCGCTCTCAGTCAAAGGATCCTGACGGAACACCGGATGGAGCTGGTGCCGGAGCTCGAAAAAATAGTGAGGAGCGATGCACAGCGAGCACGCGGCTGGCTTGAGCTGGCGCGCGTGTGCTCGGCAGAACAACGAGACACACTCCGGGCAGCCGAGTACTTGCTGGAGGGGGCGGAGACTGTACGCAACAAGGAAGATGCCGCGATGCTGATGTGGCGGGCTTACTCGCTGCTTAACCGAGAGGAAAAGAGACAGCAGCGAGCAAAGGAAATCCGCCGCAGCCTCACGGAAAAGTATCCCGACACGAGCTACGGACGACTCGCCGTCGAAACAACGCGGAAAAAATCCTGAGTGCTTTATTTTCTCGGGACCACACCCGTCCCAATAAAATTCTCGAAAACCGTTGCTATGCTAATCCCCATGCGGATTACAGACTCTCTGCGTACCAAGGGGGCTTCAACCTCACGGGTGCTTTGATTTATTCCTTTCGCGTCGTTCCGGCTTTGCCTCCTTCCTACTCCCCTGCGCAACTCCGTTGCGCCTAACTCCTTCACTTCGTACCTCGTACTTGATCACCCCTGTGTCTTCCCGCCGCAAAGCCATCGCCCACCACGAAGCCTTTAATTTATTTGGGACAGGTGTGGTGGCGGTACACACTTGACAAAGGGGGTGGGAAGGGGTAGGATGGGCGCATGGTAAGGGTTGGGCTCATACAGCGGGCAGCCGTGGAGGATGTGGCAGAAAATAAACGACGGACCCGAGATGCCATATACGAAGCTGCATTGCACGGTGCGCGGATTATCTGCACACAGGAGCTGTGCACCACGCTGTATTTTTGCAAGGAGCAGGAATGCGCAGCATTTGATTTGGCAGAGGAGATACCCGGGGAGTGGACGGAGCAGTTGCAGAGCACGGCGAAGGAGTTGAGGGTGGTGCTGGTGGCAGCCGGTTTCGAGAGACGAGCACCCGGTGTGTACTACAACACGGCGTGTGTAGTGAATGCGGACGGTGCTTTTTTGGGCATGTACCGCAAGATGCATATCCCGCAGGACCCGGGATTTGAGGAAAAATTTTATTTTACACCCGGCGACACGGGCTACCGGTGTTTCGAGACCGAATTTGGCAAAATTGGGGTATTGATCTGCTGGGACCAGTGGTTTCCGGAAGCGGCGCGACTTACAGCACTGCAAGGTGCGGAAATACTCTTCTACCCCACGGCCATTGGGTGGATTCCCGGAGAGGAGGAGCTCTATGCTGCCCAGCACCACGCTTGGGAAACCGTGCAGTGCGGACATGCCATCGCCAATGGGTGCTACGTCTGCGCCGTCAATCGCTGCGGTACCGAAGCACAGACTACTTTTTGGGGGCAGAGTTTTGTGGCTGACTTCAACGGTCAAGTCCTCGCAAAGGCACCGATGTCGGAAGATGCAATACTTTATGCAGACCTAGACCTAGGTGCCCTAGAAGAGCACCGGCGTATCTGGCCCTTCTTTCGCGATCGAAGGATTGATTCTTACGCCGGAATCTCTCAACGTTGGGATGGCAGGTAAGAAGTACGAGGTACGAAGTACGAAGTACGAAGTGGCAAAGCCGGGGAGTGGCGGGTGTGGTAAGCAAGCAGAGCGTGTAAGAAAAACGTGCGCGATGAGAGTGTTTGGGCGTGTCGCGTCATGTGTGATGGATACCGGTGCCACGCGAGCACCTCTTCATGGCTTCGCATGCCACAGACGTATCATCCTCACGGGTGCATGGATTTGGTTCACACGCGTCGTTTCGGCTTTGTCCCCTGCCACCTCTCCTGCGCAACTCCGTTGCGCCTAACTTCTTCACTTCGTACTTCGTACCTCGTACTTAATCTCCTCCCCGTTTCCCTGCGGCAAGGTCATCGCCCACCACGAAGCCTCTCACTTATTTGGGACAGATGTGGGCATAGGCATTTCAAAACACTTGACACAGTGCATAGGCATGTGGTATAAGGGGGGCGCGTTGTTCCCCGTACCTCGGAAAGGGCGGTTACGCGACGGAGGGAAGGGGATAGAAGCAAGCAGAGAGATGAATGTCAAGATTTACATAAGCTACCATGACAGGCATCGATTGATAGAGACGAGCATCCTGAAGCCCATCCAGACGGGGTGCGCCGTGGCGGAAGAGCTATTTGAGGGGATGATGAGGGATGATGAGGGGGAGAACATCTCCGCGCAGAATCGGAAGTACTGTGAGCAGAGTGCGCAATACTGGGTATGGAAGAATTATGAGAAGGTAGGGAATCCGGATTATGTAGGATTCATGCACTACCGGCGTCATTTCATTTTCGATGACTGGAAGGGGGATCCGGAAGCATTGTGGTTGGTCGGTGGGCCTTTCTACTACGTATCCCGGGTTACGCCCGGGTACATGGAGCACCTGAGGGATGAACTCATCCTGCAACGGTTGCAGGGGCAGGATTGCGTTGTGATCAAACCCTACGACGTACGGCACCTGAAAAAGGCAAGCGTTCGCGAGCAGTACACACGTCTTCCGGGGCAACGAGGTGAGTGGTTTGATTTACTGCTGGATACGGTACGGCGGCTTTATCCGGATTACAAGGCGGCGGTAGACCGGCTGGAGAAGGGCAGCGTGCAATATTTGTGCAACATGTTCATCATGCGGCGGGAATTATTTTTTGAGTACAGCGAGTTTGTTTTTCGGGTGTTGGGAGAAGTTGATCGGCAAGTAGACAGCACCGACCTGTCCCCGGAGGCCAAGCGTTTTCCCGGTTTCTTGGGAGAGTTTTGCCTGACTCTCTATATTTTCCGGGCGTGGGAGAAGGGGAAACTCAAGATATTGGAACTCAATGGGAGTTTCCTGCTTTCGGATGAAGAAATCAAAGCTCCTCGTCGCAAGTTCCTCCTTTACTACCTTATGAGCAAACTGACTTTCGGCAAGTTGCGGCGGAAACTCAAGGCACGGCGCAAGGCACTCTACTACTACATCAGAACCGAAAAGGCATTTGGGAAAAGTTGACGGATGAGGGTCGGGAAGCTACGGTAAAAGGAGGAGAAATTACGGACCGGGGGCGGAGTGCAGCAGCAAGAGACGGACGGGGTTGAAGAGCAGGGCGTACAACTCTGCGGCGATGTGGTTGGCTGCTTCCTCGCTCACTCCCCCTTCCGCTGCGGCGTAAAAGGTATAGGGCAGCAGCAGGTTCCGTGTGGATGCACTACCGGCGCGTATAACCGTTTTTGGGGTATTGCCGCGCAGCACAAGGGCGAAGACGGGACGCCTCTCGCCGCTGAGTTTATCCGCCACTTGGTCGCGTGTGGTGTGGGCATCGCAGATGACGATATTCGGATGGTAGTCGGGGGGAACGGGCAACTGCTTGGCACACACACGGGCGATGCGGTAAATGCTCAACTCTGCTGCGTCCGGCAGCACCGTGGTTTGCTCGCCCTGCCGTTCAAACAGCAGAATATCGACCCGTTTCGGCGACCATTCCTTGGCACTCAGACAGGCCTTCACCATGGCACGCACGATGTAATCAAAGAGCGAATAGCGGTTTTCAAGTAACTTTTCGCACTGCACGGCGATCGGCAGACTGATGTCGGAGAGCGCACTCATATCCACCTGTGCATCGTACACAAAATAGCCGTCCTTCGGTTCACGGGTGGGGTGAGCGGCGGGGTCAGCGAGAAGAGAAGCCCCTTTACCTTCCACCGTCGCCGAATGCTCCGCCCGGTCACGCACATCCGCCGCCATGATACGACCATGGGGACCACTCCCGCGCAGCCCTGCGGGGGAATACCCGGAGGCAAGGCAAAGCTTACGGGCGAGGGGGGAGAGACGCGACGGGGCGGCATTCATTGCGGCAGGGCAGGGGGATTACGCTTCGTAACGCAGGGTGCCGTCAATGTACGTTGCCAGCGTGTCGAAGTCGCTGTCCAGCAGCACGAGGTCTGCCGTATATCCCGGGGCAATTCTGCCAAGTCCGCTGAGTCCCAAGCTTTCCGCCTGATTGAGAGATGTCGCCTTAACCAGTTCACAGAGGGGCTGACCGGTGATCTGCCGGACGTTCTTCAGCCCTTTGGCATAGCGCAGGGTGGACCCCGCCAGATTCCCGCTTTCCAAGCGAGCCACTCCGTCCTTTACGATGATGGGCAGCCCCCCGAGTTGACCCGGTCCATCCGGCATCCAAGAGCACGCCAGCGAATCGGTCACCATAATCATTTGTTCGATGCGTTTGTTTGTGAAGGTGAGATTCAGCATATCGGCACAGAGATGGATGGTATCGCAGATAATTTCGATGCGGATGTCGCGGTCGAGCATACCGGAGCCCACGAGCCCGATTTCGCGGTGGTGTTGGGGGCTCATCTGGTTGCAGAAGTGGGTGAGGCGACGCAACCCCGCTGCCTTGGCTTTTACGAAGTCGGCGTGTGTGGCTGCGGAGTGACCTGCCGAGCAGGTGATGCCATGAGCCGTAGCGCGGGCGATGAAGTCAATCGCGCCGGGCATTTCCGGTGCCAACGTGATATTGAGCACGGGGTAGATGTC
>CAYRJI010000009.1:0-34949 GCA_964424645.1 uncultured Akkermansia sp.
GGGGTCAGTTGCGTTCGAAGAGAGCGCGTATCTTCTTGCCGACAATCTCCACGGGGTGGTCCGCCAGAGCCGCGCGCTTTGCCTGCAGATTCGGTGCTCCCTGTGCAGCTTCTGCCAGCCAGACCTTGGCAAACTCGCCGGATTCTATGCGCTCCAGCGACTTCTTCATCTTCTCCTTCACCTCCGGTCCCAAAATCTGCGGTCCATTGTAATACTCTCCAAACTCCGCCGTATTGGAAATCACAGCATTCATGCGCTGTATTCCCCCCACATAGATGAGGTCCACGATGAGCTTTGCCTCGTGCACACACTCAAAATAAGCCATCTCGGGCGGGTACCCGGCTTCGATCAGCGTCTCAAAGCCATACTTCATGAGGTCCACCAACCCACCGCACAGCACATTCTGCTCCCCGAAAAGGTCTTCGTATGTTTCCTGCTGCATCGTGCATTCCAACACCCCACCGCGCGTCAACCCCTCCCCCTTGGCTATAGCTAGAGCCACGTCGCGTGCCTTCCCACTCGGATTCTGGAACACGGCGATCAATCCCGGGCACCCGAAGCCCTCCTCAAATACGCGCCTCACCTCTGTCCCCGGTCCCTTCGGTGCCACCATGATGACATCCACGTCCGGCGGCGGTACAATCGTCTTGAAGACATACGCAAAGCCGTGCGAGCAGCACAGTGTCTTCCCCGCCTTCATTGCCGGGGCTATCTGCTTGGCGTACACCTCCCCATGCTTCTCATCCGGCAGCAACAAGTGCACGATGTCCCCCCGCTCCGCCGCTTGGTCAACGGGCATCACCTCAAATCCATCCTGCACGGCTTTGTCCCAGCTCTTGCCCGGGCGCAACCCGATAATGACGTGCACTCCGCTGTCGCGCAGACAAAGTGCCTGTGCGCATCCCTGTGCCCCATATCCAATTACTGCCACGGTCTTTCCGTGTAGCACACCTACATCCGCATCCTTATCATGAAGAATATCCATAAGTTTTCTTGGGTTAGATTATGTTCGCCTACTCTCAGAGGCTCGAAGAGAGCATAGCACGAGTCGCCCCCCCTGTCAAGCATCCCGAACCGCAGCCGTCCCGAGAAAAATACGAGCTTCGTGGTGGGCGATGGCTTTGCGGCGGGAAGACACAGGGGTGATCAAGTACGAGGTACGAAGTACGAAGTACGAAGTGAAGGAGTTAGGCGCAACGGAGTTGCGCAGGAGGAGGAGGAAGCAAAGCCGGAACAGCGTGTGGGAATCAAACCCATGTACCTGTGGTGCTGAAGCCCCCTCGGTACGCAGAGCGTCTGTAACCCGCATGAGGATTGGCATTGCGGCGTTTCTCGAAAATTTTATTGGGATAGGTATGGTCCCGACACACTCATTCCGATGGTTGCCCGTAAAAGTTGGGGAGCATCTCTTCGGGGCGGGCTTTACGCCGGATGCAGATGAGGTCGCATAAAAAATAATATGCGACACAGTCGTCCTTTACTTTGCGTTTATAAAACAAACGTAGAGCTCTGCGAAACCAGCCGGTGAAAATAATTCCGCACCGTGCACGCCAAGAGTGACCGTCCATGATGCAGCGAAAATGCATCCACTTTTTGCTCCCGTAGTCCTGCTCTCCGTACGAGAGGAGATTCCGGCGGTAAGCATCGGCAAAGGCATCGATAATCACCGATTCGAAAGCAGCGCGTCTCTCACCTCGCAGCCGTCCCCAATTCCACATGTAGTTGGACCACTTCAGATGCAGACGCAACAGGTACGAGCCCTTTTCTGCCTCCGGATACCGGGCAATATAGCGTTCGATCTCGTTCCACTCGTCCACCACACTGAATACCTTATCCCGCGACTTAACACTTGAGTTGCCATTATCAACTCGATAATGGTAGAAAGCACGGGAACTGAGCCACACCCTGTCGGCTCGCATCAGTACCTTAAAATTGAACGCAATATCTTGGAAGGAAGCCCCGGGAGTTTCTAAAAAGCTGATCTCGTTTTCCGTTAAGAAGCGGCGGCGATAAATACCGTTCCAAATGGTGGGCTGTCGGTATAAGATGGCACTACGCTCTGCCGGACAAACCACTCGGTCGGCATCTGCCAAGGGTATGTAGCTCCGCATCTTCGATGTCCCATCCGTATGGTATTCGAAAAAGTTGCTCTTTACCATAGGGACATCATGCTCTCGCGCCAACGTACGCAGATAAGAAAACATCTCCGGGTCCACCCAGTCATCACCCTCCACGGCACCTATATATTCACCTCGGGCTTCTCGAATTCCGAGATTCATGGTAGCACCATAGCCATTGTTCTCTTCGTGAATAACGCGAAAACGCGCATCCCGCGCTTCGTACTCATCACAAAGAGAAGGACAGGCATCCGTGCTGCCGTCATCAAGCAAGAGCACCTCGAGCTCCCGCAGTGTCTGCGCATGCAAACTCTCCAAGCACTGCCTCAGGTAAGGCTCCACATTAAAGATGGGTACCAAGACGGTAACTTCGGGCTCAAAGCTCATGCCGAGGGAAATAGGTGTTTTCTGAAGGATAGGACATTAAGCATTCTGTATACTCTGCACCTCCGCCGCCATTGTAGCATCCCGCACCGGAATTGTAAAGCACCTACCACACGCATCTCACAGCCGTCCCAAGAAAAATACGAGCTTCGTGGTGGGCAATGACTTTGCGGCAGGAAGATGCGAGGGAATGGAAGTACGAGGTACGAAGTACGAAGTACGAAGTGAAGAAGTTAGGCGCAACGGAGTTGCGCAGAGGATGAGAGAAAGCGAAGCAGAAAATGCGCGTGGGGGATAAATCAACGCACTCGTGATGTTGAAGCCCCCTTGGTGCGCAGAGCGTCTGCAACCCGCATGGGGATTGACATCGTAGCG
The DNA here is from genome assembly GCA_964424645.1 of uncultured Akkermansia sp. Taxonomy (GTDB): domain Bacteria; phylum Verrucomicrobiota; class Verrucomicrobiia; order Verrucomicrobiales; family Akkermansiaceae; genus Akkermansia. The sequence goes on from CAYRJI010000009.1 coordinate 2,877, forward strand.
TTTTTTGAGAATTTTATTGGGACAGGTGTGCACGCATCTCCCATCTGTCCCAAATAAATTAAAAGCTTCGTGGTGGGCGATGACTTTGCGGCAGGAAGACGCGGGGGTGATCAAGTACGAACTACGAAGTGAAGGAGTTAGGCGCAACAAGGCTGCACAGAAGGAAGTGGAGGGAGCAAGGCAGAAAAATCTCGTAATAAAGTGCCAGAGTTCCGACGAAACCGTGTGGAAGATGCGCGACCCGTAGCGATGGAGGGTGATGCCATGCGCATCCCTATAGTCGGAGGCATTCCCACCTAAGTGGTCCCACCGACCAATGAGCCGCACTCGTCTCCCTGCTTCTTCTGCCAACAACCGTACTATGGTGGCTCCGGAGAACCCGCGCCCGACGACTAAGCGGGGCTTGTCACCGGAAGCGTACGCAAGGAGGGGCACCAATTGATGAGATGTCGCGCCTCCTTAGCTCATTGAATGTTGCGTCGAAACAGACGGATACCGCATCGGATGCCATCCGTGGTTCAACACAGGTTTTATCCCAAGTTTGATTGGCATGGTCACTGTCCCTACTCGCCTTCTCCCGCATCTAACCGAGGCACACACCCGGTCTCCCCAATGCACAAGGAATATCGCCTCAACCCCAATATATCTCTTTTTGAAAGCCATGATCGCCTACAAAAGGTGCAACCTTCTTTCTATAAAGTACCCTCATGTAATTTCCTTCATTCTGTTATTTCTGGTCGTTCCCCTGCATCTGATTGTTTTTTCTTTTGTAATCTGTTTATTCATAGCATATTGAAATTTCATGCTTGATTATCTCACTCAAAAAGAGATAATCATGCGAAGGTGCCTTAGGTGCAACATTGAACTGCAACATGATGCCACTGTATATCGCTAGTGACCATTCGGCGAATAGAGCGAGTGGGGGGGGTGTTGTGTCGGTAGTTTGTCTAGGCGTAGGCTGTGTGTGGGCGTCTGCGGAAAAGGTAGGAGTACGCTGTCGAGCATAAGGTGAAGTGTTCCCGAGAAGAACAAATATGAAAGGCAACGGACATGGAGAAAAAGATCAACACAATCATCTTGGCAGCGGGGAAGTTTGACGCGCGCAATATTTCCGTGGGCATGATCAGGGATGTAGGCTTGCAGCCGATACGCGGGAAGTCGGCGATAGCTTGGGTCCTTGATTCTGCGGTGAAGAACGGGGCGCGGGATGTCAAGGTAGTGCTACGGAAGAGCAGTACCCGTCTGAGTGAGTTCCTGAGCTATCGTTACCCCGAGGTGGAGCAAGTGATACTCGGGGAAAGAGGCGATACGATCGGCGCGTCTACTGTAGCTATACTCGGACTGTGTGATGAAGGTTCACCCACCCAGTTCATCCTAGGCGACACACTCATCGATGAAGATTTCCCCGAGGAGGAAGATGTGATTCTCTCTTCACCGCAAGTGCGCATGGCGCGGAATCGGTGCCTGATCTTAAAAGATGCGCAAGGACACGTCCGCGAGGTGTACAATAAAGACAAGGGAGTGTCGCTGGAAGGGAAGGAGGTACCGGTGGGCTACTACAAATTGTCTGACACGCGCTTACTCAAGCGTCTGGCTATGGCACAATTCAGTCGGGGCGACTTTGACTTCTTTCGCATGTTGATGCTGTACAACAAGGAGAGACCCATCCTCATCAAGACCACGCAGCACTGGTACGACCTTGGAACCATCAGCGGAGCAGTACAGGCGCGTCTGGGGCTATTTTCCACGCGTAAGTTCAACAATCTGCTGGTAGATGCCGTGCGCGGCACCATTACCAAAACCTCGACACGGAAGCAAAAGCTACTCGATGAAGCGAATTGGTACCGCTCTCTGCCGGATGAATTGGCGGTGTACGCACCTCGTGTGTTCCGAGTAGAGGAAAAGGAAGACTCGGTGAGTGTGGAGATGGAGATGTACGGCTACCCGAATTTGGCGGAATCTTTCCTTTTCGGCTCCGGCTCCTTCGAAGACTGGCACCGGATTATCAGTGCGCTCATGGACGTACACGCTAGGCTGGAGCAATACACGCAACCAAGTGATGTTGAAGAACTCAGAGAAATCTACGTTTCCAAGACGCACAAGCGGCTGGCGGAAATCCCCGCATGTGCACCCAAGGTTTATGCTATGATGCAGGGCGATGGGATGGTCATCAACGGTAGGCACTACAGAAACTTTCCGCTGTTGCGTGAAAAACTTGAATCGGCGATCAATGGTTTGCTAAGTTACGACCGCCGTACCATTGTGCACGGTGATTACTGCTTCTCCAATATCCTGTTCGATTCCATGCACTACATCTTCAAGCTCATTGATCCGCGTGGTCGCTTCATGGAGCAGACGATTTACGGTGATCCTCGCTACGACATAGCCAAGCTGCGTCATAGCATTGTGGGTCGGTATGACTTTATTACGGCAGGACTCTATAGACTCAGGGAGACAAGTAATGGGGCTTACGAGTTTTATGTCTCCGCCCCTCCGTCTGCTGCAAAGTTGCAGGAGGTCTTTGATGAGATGTCTCAAGCTGCCGGTTATTGCCTTTCAGACGTCAAACTCATTGAAGCCCTCATCTTTCTGACGATGATTCCTCTGCACAGAGACGATGAATCCCGTCAGCAAGCTTTTTACCTCACCGCAATTCAAAAACTGAACGATATCCTCTCATGACGACCGGGAAATTACGCATCTGTATCGACCTAGACGGCACCATCTGTGACATCCGACAGGAGGGGCAGTCCTACGCTGAGGTTAAGGCTAAACCCGGTGCCGCTGAGTGCATCCGTGCCCTTCGCCGTGCCGGGCATACTATCGTCATCCAGACGGCACGCAACATGGGTTCTACCGGTCACAATGTGGGTAAAGCACTCAAAAACGTTGGGAAGATCACCTTCGATTGGCTGGAAAAAAACGGTATCGAGTACGACGAAATTTTCTTCGGTAAACCAAACGCCGATGTGATGATCGATGACCGCGCCCTTCGTTTCTCCGACAATTGGGCGGAGATTACCGAGGCAAAACTTGCTCTCATTGCAAAAGAAAAATAAAGCCCCCATGCTCACCAATGTCATCATCCCCATGGCCGGTGCGGGAAATCGCTTCCGCGCGGAGGGTTTCTCCCTGCCCAAGCCCTTTATCGATGTCGGAGGATGTATGATGGTGGAGCGCGTGTTGGAGGGTCTCCACTGCCCGAATGCTCACTACACGCTCATCATTCAACGGTGTTTTCGTGAAAATCACGCCGAGCTCCTCCATCGCCTAGAAGAACGGTTTCATGTCGCCTTTGTCTGCGTCGAACGTCTCACGCAGGGCGCATGCTGCACTGCCCTAGCTGCTCACCGCCTCATCAATAATGAACTGCCCGTCGTCTTTGCCGACTCGGATAATATTTTCGCCCCCGGTGTGTTCGCCCACTTTGTAGAGGAGAGCCTCGCACGCCATCTTGATGGCTGCCTACTCACCTTCCCCTCCTCGGAACCCTGCTTTTCATACGCTGCTGTGGACGAACAGGGTTTTGTCACCGCCACGCGCGAAAAAGAACCTATCTCCACCCACGCTATCGCCGGTGCTTACCTGTTTGCGAGAGGGCGCGACTTTGTCCATAGTGCCCTGCAACCCCTCATTTACGGCGAACGCAGTAAAGGCGAATTCTATATGAGTGCCGTCTACAACTATGCCGTCAGTCTGGGTTTGCATATCGGTATCTTCGAGATTCAAGCAAATGATTGCAGTTGCATCGGTACCCCTGTGCTGCTTGGCAATTTCCTTAATAATGCATCGCTGGAAGAAATTAAGGGATAACGTAGCAGAACAATTTCTTCAATAAATACTTAAAATCGGAGTGGACAGGAGCGCACATGAGATTACGGTAGTGGTTTACGGAATAAGAAAGCGAAATACCAGATTATGTTATGACAATGTCAGAGCAATGCTCTCTAGTGCTCAAACAATTTTTTCGATGTGGAAAGGGTCTCAAGCGAACGACCTTTCTTTTGATAAGCCTATTTTAGGTGAGGAGTCTAAGACGTTTTACTTCACACACCCACGCAACAAAAACATTGATATTTGGTCGGACGAGATATACTGCCGACTATTTCAGTTGCATATTGGAATTGAATGATTTGTCAAGATTTTGCAGTTAATGAGATGAATATCGAGAGGGATCAAATTTCTGTTGCACTTCAAGGTGCGTGCTACCCCGGTAGGACGGAGCGAGTGCTCACCGGCATACGGAAAAATTTACCGGGGGCGCGTATTATTTTTTCGACCTGCAACGAGGATGGGGTAAAAGGGTTGACGGGTTATGATAAGCTGATCGTGTCGGAGGATCCCGGGGCATTTGTGGATCATGAGAAAGCTTGGGGGAAGGAAAATAACATCAATCGACAGATCGTCAATACTTTGGCAGCGTTGAAGGAAGTGACGACACCCTACGTACTTAAGCTACGAACAGATTTTGAGCTCACGGGACATGGTTTCTTGGAGTACTTTGATCGCTACCCAAAGGCGGAGGAAGAGTATCGCGTGTTCGCTCACAAGATATTGGCTTGCACATATTTTACCCGCAACCCGCGCTCATCGTACGCACCCTACCCGTACCATCCATCGGATTTGGCGTTTTTCGGGCGCACAGAGGACATGCTCAAGCTCTTTGATATACCACTCATGACCGAGCAGCAGGCATATTGGGATCCGACCGGTGAGCGTAAGTATCAGTATATCCCGGAGCAATATATCTTTATCAGCTGCCTGAAAAAAAACGGGTATCCCATTGCCTGTCAATACTACAACGATTGCAATACTCTCGGGATCGAGCAAACCGAGCACTATTTTGCCACCAACTTCATCTTTCTCGACTTCAGCCAATTTAATCTCAGACCCCACAAAGCGATATTTTCTGTGAGAGTGAATCCCTCTAATTTTCGCAGTTGCTATACGCACATCGAATGGATGCAACTGTACAAAACGTACGTGGATTCGCAGCTTGAAGTACCGCAATTTGACGCAGAACGTGAGAAAATAGAAACGATGTACCGCCGTTACAGGAAATACCGACTGCTAGCCAATCTCTGCACACTGCCGTGCCGTTCTCGAGTCCTCCGCCACCGAGCGAGGCACCGGATACTGGAGTTCTTCTTGGGTGGCAGAGACGCAACAGGCAGGTAACAGAAAGGCAATACAGCAAGGGGGAATACAGTATGACAAACGTATAGTTGGGAAATATGGGTATACTGGAGGAGATGCACACATTGAGAAGGGAATACGCAAATGATCATTTCTATGCCGGAATATCACACACAAAGTATTTTTCATCAAATCACGCGAGCAAACGTGAGTATACATTATTCCCAAAAATTGAACAGGACAAATGAAAGTTGCAATTCAATTGTATGGTCATCTGAGAACCTTTGAATCATGTTATAAAAGGTTGCATGAGTGCCTCATTAGTCTTTACCGGTGTGATGTATTTCTCCACACATGGGACAGGCTGGACCACACCATGCAAACGTGGCACGGGTACAGGATGAGCGAAGGCTATACACCGGAAGAAATAAGGGAGAAAGTTGAGGATTGTTATCATCCTAAAAAGTACATTGTGGAGAAGCAGGAACCACGGGAGGAGGGTTGTATTACGGCACATCATAAACGTATCAGTAAGTACGGAATTAGAGCCATGTTTCATTCCATGCAGCAGGTAAACAGGCTGCGCGAAGAGTACGAAAAAGAGAGTGGGCAGAAGTATGACTACATCGTCATGCTCCGTCCGGATGTAGAGCTATGGGTTCCGCTGGAATTAAGTTCATACATCGAGGATACAGAGGTAGAAAAAGTACAGAATAGTTTTTATTTCGGTGGTTTCTATAAATACGGACGCATATTGAATAATTGGAAAGCGATAGGAGGCAGCGATGTTCTCTTCTTTGCTTCCCGTCCGGTGATGGATAAGATTTTCGCACGTACGGATGCATTGGTGCAGAATTGCACAGATCAGGAGATTGCCTGCTACGGACCGGAATATGCTTTCTTGTATACGATTGAAAGGCTGGGTATTCACCTGCAACTCATTGATTACCTGTGGGGAGATAAGTACACGGTTTTGCGGGGAGGGGTCGTGCAGAGCAAGGGACTAAGCAAAGCCTCGATAGGGAGGTCGATTCCGACCAAAAAGAAAAAGAGATGGTATCGTCACATCATACGACTACACCTCCGTAGGCATAGACTGGAGTTGATTTTTTTGACAATGCTGCCGTTTAATATAGTAGACTTCGAGCTGCGTTTTCATACGTGGTTCACTGTATACCTCTGCATTGGGAAGATGGCTGTTTAATACTTTCAGACGCGTATGGCTATACCTAAAGTTTCTGTTATTATCCCGGTATATAATGTCGAACTATACCTAGATGAGTGTGTAGCGTCTGTACTGCAATCATCTCTGCAAGAAATTGAAATTCTCTTGGTGGATGACGGATCTACGGATAATTCATTGATGTTGTGCAGGAAATGGGAAGAAAAGGACTCACGAATACGGCTTTATCATAAACCCCACGGCGGTCCTTCGGATGCGAGAAATTATGGACTTGCCCGCGCTAGGGGAGAGTTTATCGCTTTCGTGGATTCCGATGACAAGATAAGCTCGCGTATGCTTGAAGATATGTATAACGCTTGTCAGCAATACGACTGCAAAATCGGTATATGCGGTGTCATGTTGTGGCGACTAGGAGACGAGATGAATTCAGAGGAATATGTGAGAGATTTGCCGGAGATAGAGGAGACATCGGTTGCCGAGATGGATTATGCTAATTACATGGGGATGTACCACAATACAGCGTGGCGGAAATTGTATCATCGCTCCCTATTCCTACCCGATGTTAGATTCCCTTATGGTCTATACCATGAGGATATCGGTTTTTGGTGGGTCATGATGGCTCAAATAGACAATCTGGCTGTTATCAACAAACCCTTGTATTATTACCGTCAAAATAATACAAAGTCAATATGTAACATACGGGACAGACCCAAGCATAGGAACGACACTATCTTATCGTTTGCATACGGTCTTAAATATGGGCGGAAATTGGTATCGCCGGGGTGTGAGCATGCGTACCTAGATGCTTTTTTGAAGACATATCTCGAAACGGTGTGTCCTGTGGATATTTCGCGCAGAGCCATGCTCGTTCACAGAGGAGTTATGGAGAAATTGCGTTCGACGGCGCAGAGGAGCGACAGGGAGACGCAGGAGCTGTTTTTCAGCAAAATGAGTTCCATCCCAGATGAGGCTATGTTGAGGATATGCTTTTTTAGGGAGTTGCGGTGGTTGGATTTTGGTCTTTCTCTCTCCATGTTTGGGGTAAACATACTTAAAGTACAGTTCGGGCGCATCGGGGCATCTTCCCATAAAATTTGAAGATGATAGTTACAAATTCTACTCATCGCCCGATAAACTGAACGCTCACGCCGTCATACCATCCGGTACCTCACCCCGCGCACGTTGCCGATGACAAGCCCTGTCTGGTCGTCGGGTGCGGGTTTTCCGGGGTCACTATGGCGTGACTGCCGACAGAAAAACCGGGCGTCGCGTGCTGCTCATCACATCTGTCCCAAGAAAAATGTGTATCGTTGGAGATGTGGGCAGGGTAATGGAAAGCGGAAAGAAAGTATGAAGTGAAGGGGGTTCGCGCTCCGCTCCGAGCTTTTACTTGCAATTCTAATTTGCGGGGTGTACCATGCGGGTATGACAGAGTTAGAGGAATTGAAAGCATTTCTGAGTATTCCGAGTGTATCCGCGTTGCCCGAGTACGCGGCAGATGTGGAACGTTGCGCGGATTACTTAGTGCAAAAGCTGAGCTCGTTGGGATTCACGACGAGGAAGCATCGGACGAAAGTACATCCCATTGTGGTGGCGCACGGACCGCGCGTCGAAGGGAAACCTACCGTGCTTATCTACGGACACTATGACGTGATGCCGACAGACCCCATCGAAGAGTGGCAGAGTCCGCCGTTTGAGCCGACAGTGCGCAATGGCAGGATCTACGCGCGGGGGGCATCGGACGATAAAGGAGAGATCATGGCGCACATCCTCGGAGCACAGAAGCTCATCGCCGAGCAAGGAACACTCCCGCTGAATGTGACCTATCTCTTTGAGGGAGAGGAGGAGCGCGGTAGCTATAGTTTACAGGAATTCATCGAACGACCGGAAGCCCGGGAAGAGCTGGCGTGCGACATCATCGTGGTGAGCGATACGGGGATGGCGGCACCGGATGTGCCCTCCTTTTCGTACGGACTCAAGGGACTCTGCTGTTTTGAATTGGAGATATTCGGACCCAAAATGGACCTCCACTCCGGGATTTTCGGGGGAGCGGTGGCAAATCCTATCACGGTGCTCTGCGAAATGCTGGCGAGCACGCACGATGCCGAAGGGCATGTCACCGTGGAAGGTTTCTACGATGGTGTGGCACCCATAGCCGATTGGGAGAAGGAGAGTTGGCGACGCGTGCCGGGCATGAGCGATGCCGAGCTGGCGCAGCTCACCGGCGTGCCGGAGCTCCGCACGGAAAAGGGGTACACCGGGATCGAATGCGTGTACGCTCGCCCCACCTTTGAGCCCAACGGCATCACCGGTGGCTACGAGGGCGATGGTTCCAAGACCGTCATTCCGACCCACGCCCTCGCCAAAATCAGCTGTCGTCTCGTTCCCGGGCAGGAACCCACGGACGTCATGCGCAAGGTGGAAGCGCACTTCAAGAAGGTGTGTCCGCCGAGTGTGCGCATGAAGTTTACCATGCAGCACGCCGGGGACGCGTACATGAGCGACCCGCATTCCCCCTTCGGAAAAGCGGCTCAGCGAGCACTGGAGGAAACCTTCGGGAACCCGCCTGTCCTCGTGCGGGAAGGTGGATCCATCCCCGTGGTCGCTTCCCTTTCCAGACTCCTCGGGAAAGATGCTCTCTTCCTCGGTCTGGATTTGCCGGACGCCCGTATCCATTCCCCAAACGAAAACATGCGCCTCGACATCTTCGAAAAGGGCATTACCATGGCAAAGAACCTGCTTCTCCGCATGAGCCAACTCTGAGCAAATTGGAGCGACGTTGGAAAGTGCTTTCCAAACGGCGGAATTGTGGCATAATGGGGGCATGCACGAGTGGTTGGTCATCTGGATGCAGTGGGTTGCAGACTTTGGGTATGCGGGAGTGGTGATGCTCATGGCGATGGAGAGCTCGGTTTTGCCTGTGCCCAGTGAGGTGGTGGTACCTCCGGCTGCCATTCTGGCAGGGCAGGGCAGCGGCGAGATGAGTTTCTGGGGGGTGGTACTCGCCGGGACAGTGGGTTCATACCTCGGCTCCTGCATCATGTACGGCGTATCCCTGTGGGTGGGCAGACCCTTCATCATGCGCTACGGCAAGTGGTTTTTCATGCCGGAGAGCAAGGTGGTGAAGGCGGAAATCTTCATGAACCGCTACTGTGCCTCCGGTATCTTTTTTGCGCGATTTCTGCCGGTGGTGCGCCATCTGATCTCCATACCCGCCGGATTGGCGAGGGTGAACTTCCTCACATTTACGCTCGCGACTATCAGCGGCTCCGCCCTGTGGTGCGCCGTGTTGGCATGGTTCGGTGACAAGGTGGGGCGCGAGCACCCCGACATACTCGCATCCCCGGAGAATCTGATACACGCCGTGAAAGAAGAGACCGGACTCATCATCGGCGGCGTGGTACTGCTGGTCATCCTCTACGCCCTGATGCGGTGGATGACAAAACCGCAAACTGACCACAAATCGTAGTCAGTCCGGGATTGCGCTTTGTCCAATGGCACACCAACCGTGTGCAAGGAAAACCTACAATTTGTTTGGGGCAAATTTGGAATTTGTTTGCCTCTTGAGCGGGGTATGATAGAATGGTTGGGACGGGGTGGGAGAGAGGGTCATCACCCGGCGGTCGATCGGACGGAACCGAAGCGACGTACAGAGACATGATAAGGAGACGCAAGATAGTGAAGAGGTCCACCAGAAGGCGGCGACTTGTCTTGGTACTGGTGTCGGTATTGCTGTTGATGCTTGGGGGAGGGGCGGTGGTGTATTACTACTACTTGGTGCAGGAGAGGGGACAGGTGGCTAGCCCCGAGAAGACTCAAGGGGAGCAGGCGAAGGAGGCGGACGGGGAACAAGGTACTACGGGAGAGGAGCCACCGGAAGAAGAGGGAAGCGAAGAGCCCGATGAAACGGGGGAAGACAGCACCCCTACTCCGGATAAGGGTGCGCCGCAGCGGGGGGAGGAGAAAACCGGGGAGAGCCATGGGGAACCCGGGAGAGAGCCGAAGCCTGAGCCCCCGGGCGAGGACGACGAAACGCTTGAGCCGGAAGACACGAACGAGACACCCTCCCCCGGAAAGGACGTAGAAGGGGAGACGCCGGATCAAACGGGTGGGACGAAGAGTACAACGTCCGCCAACGGGGAGGAGACGCCCAAAGAGGATTTGCACGTGCGCAAAGAAGACACGGTATACACGGAAGAGCTGAGGTTGCAGGGTGTGGGAGCGACATCGACGCCCATGAAGAAGTTGTGGAAAGAGTGGCTTGAGCGAATGATCCAACGCGGGGAGGTGAGAATACTCGCGCCGCTCTTGGAGGAGCAAATACGCGAATGCGCACCTGCGTTGGCACGCAGTTCGCAGCTCAACTATGCCAACTACAGGAATGCGCCATTGCTCATGGAAGCAGTCGACCTCTGCTACATGGCTAGGATGGTTGATCTCAAGCGTTTGGATGAATTGATTCGCCCGCTGAACGGACGGGGCGAGCAGTCGGAAAAGTCGTGGTCACAGTTTATGCGATGGTTGTTGCTGGACAAGGCGCGACCGCTGCACCGGCTGCTGCAGGAGTTTGTGCTCAATTCCGGACGGGCGGAAGAGTTTCCGCGCACACTCAGTGTATTTTACTCATTGTGGAAGGACACACCTGAGCGCGACCGCGTGCGCTACATGAACCTCGCCATCGCGTGTTCGCTGGTGTGCAAAGATATTGCCCATAGTCGGGGACGCTACCGCGACCCCGATGAACCACGCGTGGAAATTCCGGAGCTCTTCCAGTATTACCGCACAGAAGACCTTGCGGGGAGGCTCCTCACCGACATGCGCAAGCTGAGTGTCACAGACTTGCTGCACGTGGTAGATGTGCGACTGCCGCGCTCAGAGTTTGATTGGGTTCAAAAGAAGCTGAGAGAATACCAGCGCGGGAACTGGGGAGGAACGTACTCACATATTGAGTATATGATGGAACGCGCAACGTACGGAGAAGACCCCTACATCAAGTATTCCTTCGAAGAAATTGAAGAGGAGGGCGGTATATGCGCCGACCAAGCGTACTTTTGTGCCACTACAGCTAAATGTCGCGGTATCCCGGCTGCCATCATTGTAGGGGACGGTGCTCGAGGACTGCACGCGTGGGTCGGGCTCATGACATCTGACAAGGGGTGGACCACCACCGGGTCGTACGGGTACATGACCGGACGCACACAAAACCCCTGCTCCGGACAGAGCGTCCATCCCTCTGTACTTTACGGGCGAGACAGGAAACTGCCGGAGGATAAGGTGGAGCAGGTGTCCAACTGCATGGTACTATCGGATTACTTGGTGCTGCTCGGCTGCAAGCAGGAGGCATTGGCAACGGCGCGCTTTGTGCGGTCGTTTGTGCCCCAATTTACCACGGCTTGGCAAAATTTGATCGATGTGATGACGCTGTGCGGCGAGGGAGTCATCAATGACAATGACTGGAGGCGACTCCACAGTGAACTCTACCACGCCAGCAAGAAAAATTCGGAACTACTCGATCTTACAGAGAAAGTGCTCAATGAGCACATTTTGGCGGGTAAGCGCGATATCGTGAAGATCAACGCATTGAAACAAAGTGCTCGCAGAATGAGTGAGCTCATGCAGGTGGGACGCACCGATTTGGCTATCGATAGTATGCGCCGCAGTGCAGATGTGTATGTGAATGCCGCAGATTCACGCAGCTTGATGTCATATTTCAGAAGCACTCTCAAAGAGTACATCGACAATCGGTATTTCTTTGAGCAGGTGTACATCCTCTACGTGCAGTCGCTGGAAGCATGCACCAAAAAGCTCAAGGAGAAGGGCGAGTTAGACGAAAAGCACTACGATTTGGCAGTCAAAAACATGTGGAAGAGCTGTGCCAAGGATGCAGACAGTCTCTTTATGAAATCTGTCTTCGAAACCAGTGACTTTTTCGCCATCAAGAAAGAGGTCCAAGTCGTCCGTTTGATCGCAGAAAGCTGGCGAAAAAGCGGCAATGAAAAACGTGCCACTGACCTCGAAGAACTCGCCGGAGAGCAACTCGAGAAAAGTCGCTCTGACAGCACCCCCGATAAAGCCAAGCGAAAGAGGAAACGCTGAAAGACAACACGAAGTACGAGGATAACATGAAGTACGAAGTGGCAAAGCCGGGGAGGGGTGGGCTGGGTAGGCAGCGGTGGTGTACGGGAAAAGCGTGTGTGGCAAGTCACATCTGTCCAAAATTTCCTATCACCCGCTGCCATGCTAATCCCTGTGCCGTTTTCGCGCACTCTGCGCACCATGGGGGCTTCAACATCACAGGTGCATGGATTTGATTCCCACGCGTCGTTTCGGCTCTGCTTCTTTCCTACTCCCCTGCGCAACTCCGTTGCGCCTAACTCCTTCACTTCGTACTTCGTACCTCGTACTTGATCACCCCGTGTTTTCCTGCCTCAAAGTCACCGCTCACCACGAAGCTCGTATTTTTCTTTGGGACAGATGTGAATGTGGCTTGACATTGGGGCGAGGATGTGATAGGTTGGACGGAGAATGATGCTGGGAGTCATACAGAGTCTGTACTTGGGGGTGGCGGAGACCGGAGTAGTCGGTGCCGCTGCGGAGCAAGTGCATGAGGGGCTGAGCTCTAGTGCCCCGGTGCTCTGGGAGGTACCGATACCCTTTTGGGAAGGGCACAGTCTGCCCATCAGCAACTCGCTGGTGATGCTGGCGGCAGCGGTGCTGCTCATCACGCTCATTTTACGGGTGGCGACATGGAAGATGGAGCGCATACCGCATGGGTTGCAAAATGCGGTGGAGTGGGTTTTCGAGATGCTGTACAACTTTGTGGAAGGATTGACGGGCAAGCACTTGGCAAAGAGGTATTTTTGGTACTTCGCGACTGTCTTTCTGCTCATTCTGGCGAGCAACTACATGGGACTGTTGCCTGGGGTGGGAGAAATCACGTACAAGGGGCAGCCGCTGCTGCGCGGTGCCAACGCGGATTTGAACGTGACGATATTTTTGGGCTTTTTCTACGCGATCCTCTGGTTCATTTGGGTGCTCAGAGAGCAGGGACTCACGCATTTCTTGGCACACACATTCGGACCGAAGGGCGGATTGACAGGCTTCCTAAAATATGCCCTGCTGCCGATCTTCTTCTTTGTGGGGCTCATCGAAGTTCTTTCGATATGCATTCGCCCGGTCGCGCTGGCAGCACGTCTCTTCGGCAATATCTTCGCCGGGGAAGCAATCTTGGAACAAATGGGCGGCATCAGCTTTGCCGCGATGATACCTTTCATGGCTCTCGAGCTCATTGTGGGCTTCGTGCAGGCACTCGTATTCCTCATGCTCACGGCGATCTTTCTCAAGACGCAGGTGGGCGGCGATGAAGACGAAGAAACGCACGTCGAGACATGAAAACCCCTCCCGCGCCGGATCATGGAGCAAAGCGTGACGGGGTGGGAATCACAACAAACCCAACGATACAAGAACATGTTACCTATTCTCGCAGAAGCAGCTATCGCTAAAGCCGGGTTGGTCGTCATCGGCGCAGGACTCGGCATCGGGCTCATCGGCATGAAGGCGGCAGAGTCCACCGGACGCAACCCCGCCTCCTTCGGCAAGGTGCTCACCATCTCCATCCTTCTGGCAGCATTGGTAGAAGGTGTGGCATTCGTGGCCATCTTCATGGGCTGAGCAATACACCGGCAGCACGGGGGAAGCCGAGCGCGGCTCCCCCACTGCCCGTTTTCTTTCCATAAAGCATTGATCCTCTGCTATGAACTCGCTCCTCATCGCATCCTCACTCACCGAGATAACGGAAAACTTCGGGTTACACACTGAGGCATTCCTCGCGCACTTCATCGCTTTCGTCATTCTGGCGGCGGTGGTGGTCTTTTTCGGCATTAAGCCCGTGATGCGCCAGCTGGAAGAACGCCGCAAGCGCATCGAAGAGGGAGAAGCCATGCATGCGCGGAGTGAGAAGGAGCTGGCGGAAGTGCAGACACGCAGCGAAGGCATCGTGAATGAGGCTCGCGACCAAGCAAAGGTCGAGCTCGGTCACGCCCGCGAGCTCGCGGACAAGATACGAGAGGAGCGTGTCGCGAGGGCAGAGGAGGAGGCGAAAGGCATCCTTCAGAGTGCCCACGAGCAGGCGCAAATCGACGCGCGGCGGCAGGAGGAAGCCCTGCGTGCGGAGTTTGCTCGCTTGCTCGCCCAAGCTACGCAGCAAGTGACGGGTAAGGTGCTCACCGAGGCAGACCACCGCACGATCAACGCGGAAGCAATCAACCACCTGCCCTAACACCGGACACCCATGAAAATCACCAAGGAAGTGCAGGCACAGGCGCGGCGGTTGATGAAGCTATGTCTGACGGCGGACGGACAGTTGCAGGAGGAGACCGTGCGCTGCGTGGCAGGAGAGATTACTCGGAGGAAACCCCGCCATGGTGTCGAGCTCCTGACCGCGTTCACCGAGTTGGTACGCATGGAGGTTGACCGACACACCGCCACCGTGGTCAGTGCCGTACCCCTTACCGCCGAAGAACAAACATCTATCCGCGCCAAATTGGACGCGCGTACACCCGGACTACGGTACGTCTGGAAGGTGGAGCCGGAGTTACTCGGCGGGATACGCGTGCGCACCGGCGATCGAGTGACGGATGCCTCCCTCCGCGCCCGCATCGCGTGCTTAACCCACCTCTCTGCTTGATTTAACATCTTACCTCACATTTTTCATGAGCAACATCATCCAAGAACTTGAAGAGCAAATCCGTCACATTTCGACCGCCGCCGTAAGCGAAAATGTCGGTACTATCAAATCCATCGGCGACGGTGTGGTACGCATCGAGGGTCTCAGCCGAGCGATGCTCAATGAGATGATCGAATTCCCCGACGGCACCATGGGGCTGGCGATGAACTTGGAAGAAAACGAAGTCGGCGTGATTTTGCTGGGAAAGGGGAGCGGACTGAAGGAGGGCGACACCTGCAAGACGACGGGGCGTCTGCTGGAAGTTCCCGTGGGACCGGGGCTGCTGGGACGCGTGGTGGATACCCTAGGCAACCCGCTGGACGGCAAGGGTCCGATCACCGCCGCAGCGCACTACCCGGTGGAGAAGATCGCCTCGGGCATCATCTCCCGCCAAGGAGTGAATCAGCCGGTGCAGACAGGTATCCTCCCGATCGACGCGATGATACCGATCGGGCGCGGTCAACGTGAGCTCATCATCGGTGACCGATCCACGGGCAAAACCGCCATCGCCATCGACGCCATCATTTCCCAAGCGCGGCAGAATAAACTGGCGGAGGAAGGCAAGTTGCCGGGACATCGTCCCCTGCTGAGCATTTATGTGGCGGTGGGACAGAAGCGCGCCAACGTTTCGCGCTTGGTGGCTAAGCTGGAAGAAAGTGGTGCCCTGCCCTACACCATCGTTGTGGTGGCATCTTCCAGCGACTCGGCTGCCATGCAGTACTTGGCACCCTACGCCGGGTGTGCCATGGGTGAGTATTTCATGGACCAAGGGCAAGATGCCCTCATCGTCTACGATGACCTCTCCAAACACGCCGTGGCGTACCGCCAAGTATCCCTCATTCTGCGCCGTCCCTCCGGTCGCGAGGCTTACCCGGGCGATGTGTTTTACCTGCACAGCCGCCTGCTCGAGCGAGCCGCCCGCATCAACAGCGAAGGCGGGCGCAAGGGAGGCTCGTTGACGGCACTGCCCATCATTGAAACGCAAGCCGGTGATGTGTCCGCCTACATCCCCACGAACGTCATTTCCATCACGGACGGACAGATTTTCTTGGAGACCGACCTCTTCTACCAAGGCGTGCGTCCGGCGATTAACGTGGGCATCTCGGTGAGTCGTGTCGGTTCGAGCGCGCAGACGAAGATCATCAAGAAACTGGCGGGTTCGGTGAAGTTGGACCTCGCCCAATTCGAAGAACTGCAGGCTTTCGCGCAATTTGGTTCAGATTTGGATGCCGCGACCAAAGCCAAGCTGGAGCGTGGTCGCCGTATCGTGGAACTCTTCAAGCAGGGGCAGTATGAACCGAAGTCTTTGGGTATCGAGGTGATCAATCTCTATGCCATCCAAAAGGGATATTTGGACAAGGTGGCAGTGGAGGACATACGCAGCGTGCGCACGCGCTTGGAGGAGGAAGTCACGAGCGGAGCACCGGACTTGCTCGAGGAAATCGAAAAAGTCCGCGAGCTGACACCGGAGCTGGATGCCCGGTTGCGCGACTTCATGCAAACCTTCACCTCCCGCCTAAGCTGATCGAAGCATAGCACACATGGCCAACTTACGAGACATCAAACGGCGCATCAAGTCCGTACGCAATACATCGCAGATAACCAAGGCGATGCAGATGGTGGCGTCCGCCAAGATGCGTCGCGCCCAAGAGCTGGCATTGAACGGGCGGGCGTACATCAGCGCACTGGCAAACGTGCTCCGGCACATGGAGCAGAGTGACATCCGCGAGGGCGGCGGTGCCCTCATGGCGGAGGTTTCCTCCGGGCGCGACCTCGTCATTGTCATCAACACGGATAAGGGACTCTGCGGAGCTCTGAATGCCAATCTGTTGCGTGAGGTCATTACCAAGGCTCCGAAGGATGCCGCCTACTTCTGCATCGGCGGGAAATTGGAACCCACGCTGGAGAGAATGGGGCGGCACGTGGAGTACAAATACAGCGTGGGCGATGACTTCACGGATATGGAGCTCAAAATCCGCGCCATTATGCAGACCATTTATCGCGGCAGGGTGGCGGGTGAGTACAACCATGTGTCGATCTTTTACCAAAAGTTTGTGAATGTCATGACGCAGCGTCCGCAGGTGCGCAAACTCCTGCCCATCACCTTCGAGGAGCTGTTGACTATTGCGGCGCAGGATGATGTGGAGGATACTGCGGGGACAGACTTTGTGCTGGAGCCCTCGCCGAGGGCACTGTTGGTGTCGATTTTGCCTCTGTATGTGGGGAGTGTGCTGGCACAGTTAATTTTGGAAGGCAAGGCATCCGAGCAGTCGGCACGCATGGTGGCGATGAAGGCTGCCACAGAAAATGCAAATGACTTGATCGGAGAATTGACTCTCGACTACAACAAGGCGCGGCAAACCCAGATTACAAACGAATTACTTGAAATTACCACAGCTACGCGTGCTATGGAATAAACCCTTTACTCTTATATCTCATGAACACCGGAATCATTGTGCAAATTATAGGTGCCGTAGTCGATGTCGACTTTTCCGGCACCCAAATGCCCGCGCTTTTTAACGCGTTGACAGTGGATTACGAAGTGAACGGCAAGGCGGCGCGGCTCACTCTGGAAGTGGAGCAGCATTTGCCCGGCGGATGGGCGAGAACTGTGGCGATGAGCTCCACGGACGGCTTGCAGCGCGGAATGACGGCTGTAGACACGGGGGCACCTATCTCCGTTCCCGTGGGTCCGGGTGTGCTCGGGCGCATCTTCAACGTGCTGGGCGAACCGGTGGACGAAAAGGGCGAGGTGGCGGCAACTAAGTACTACCCCATTCACCGCGAAGCTCCTACGCTGGAGGAACAATCCACCTCTTCCGAGGTGCTGGAGTCGGGTATTAAGGTGATCGACCTGATCTGCCCCTTCCTGAAAGGCGGGAAAGCCGGGTCGTTCGGAGGCGCGGGGGTAGGCAAGACGGTGCTCATCATGGAGCTAATCAACAACATAGCCAAGGCTCACTCCGGGCTTTCCGTGTTCGCCGGTGTGGGGGAGCGCACGAGGGAAGGCAATGACTTTTACCACGAGATGAGTGAGTCGGGGGTCATCGATTTGGAGCATCCGGAAAAGTCCAAAGTGGCTCTGGTGTACGGACAGATGAATGAGCCACCGGGCGCGAGATTGCGCGTCGCTCTCTCCGCCCTCTCGATGGCTGAGTACTTCCGCGATGAGGAGAACAGGGATGTCTTGCTCTTTGTGGATAACATCTTCCGCTTTTCGCAGGCGGGGTCGGAGGTCTCCGCCCTCCTCGGGCGCACCCCTTCCGCCGTGGGCTACCAACCGAATCTGGCGGAGGAGATGGCGGCTTTGCAGGAGCGCATTACCTCGACGAAACGTGGGTCCATCACGTCCATGCAGGCGGTGTACGTGCCGGCGGATGATTTGACGGACCCCGCCCCGGCGACAACGTTCTCGCACTTGGATTCGACGGTGGTGCTGGAGAGGTCGCTGGCAGCGCAGGGTATTTATCCGGCGGTGGACCCCTTGGCGTCCACTTCCAAGGCTCTGGCTCCGGAGTTGGTCGGGGAAGAACATTACCGCGTAGCTCGGGGTGTGCAGCAAACCCTCCAGCGGTACAAGGATTTGCAGGATATGATTGCCATTCTGGGGATGGACGAATTGTCGGAGGCGGATAAGTTGACGGTGAGTCGCGCGAGAAAGATTCAACGCTTTTTGTCGCAGCCGTTCAGTGTGGCGGAGGTGTTCACGGGTATTCAAGGTCAGTATGTACCGGTGGCTGAGACCGTTCGCGGCTTCGCGGAAATTCTGGATGGCAAATGGGACGCCGTACCGGAAGGGAACTTTTACATGAAGGGTGGTATAGACACGGTCGAGAAAGAGTAAACGGACATGGCGATGCATCTCAAGATCATAACACCGCTGCGCACGGCTGTGGATGCCGAGGTCGGAAGCGTGCAGGCGCATTCGACGGAAGGTGAACTGGAGGTGTTGCCGGGGCATACTGCCCTCATTACATCGCTTGCCCCCGGGGAATTGCTGTACCGTACTGCCAAGGGGGAGGCTTCTCCCCTGTTTGTCGGCGGCGGCTTTTTGCAGGTAGAGAATGATATGCTGTTGGTGGTCACAGATACCGCCATGCTGGCGGATGAGATGGACCCCGATTCTATCCAAGCCGCTATGGAACAGGCTAGAAGCAGGTTGCGAAACGAAAGCTCGGTGCTCTCCCGCCGCGAGCAGACAAAGCTGGAAGTGGAAATTGCCAAGCAGATGGCGATGCTGGAGTTCATGATTAAGCGTAAAAGAAGGTCGTAGTTGCTCCTCAGACGGGGTGTCCCCTTTTTTGCAAAGTATGTTTAGGAAAGTTCTCTTATTACTCGCTCTCTCAGTCGGTTTGTACGCCGGGGAGATGCCCGTGGTGCAAAGCCTACGGGAGGCTCTGCCTATCGCGAAAAGTCAAAAACGCACCATCATCCTGAACTTCACCGGTAAGGAGTGGTGCCCGGCTTGTATTTACCTGCGTACCAAGATATTCGCGTCCGATGAGTTCATAAAAGCTGCCGGTGACAAGTACGTGGAGGCGGAAGTCATCTTCCCCCGGTTGCCCGAAGCGGTGCGTGCTCTCGGTCAGGGAAAAATGGCGGCTAATGAGCGTCTACTCAACGAGTACCATATCACGTCCGGCTTCCCGACTATGGTGCTGCACGATGAAGCCGGTCTGCCCTTTGCCGTGATAGTCGGCGCGCGGCGCACCCCCGCAGAGTTTCTCAAAGAGCTGGATGATGCTCAAGCCCTGCGTGCAAAACGCGATGCCGCTTTTGCCAAAGCTGCCGACTTGCAGGGAATTGAGCGCGCCAAGCTCTTGGTGGAGGGTTTGAATGCCCTGCCGGTCAACTGCCGCAGCAGGTACGATGCGGTGGTCAATGAAATCAACGCCGCTGACCCGGAAAATACGCTGGGGTACAAGGACGTGCTGCTGGCTCCCAAGCTTTACGCCGAGCAGATAGAAAAATTGACCCGGCTCATGCAGTCTTTTACAAATCACACTGATGAGAAGGAGTTGCGCAGTCAGTTGGAGGCTCTTCGGCAATTTCGCGATACCACGCCCAATCTCCAACCGGAGGTGGATCAGATGCTCTGGTGCGCCACGGCAGATGTACACGCCCTCCTACGAGAGTACGAACAAATGACTGAATGCACGCGCAAGGCTATCCAAGCCGCTCCCGACTCGGAACGGGCTCCCCGCTTACGCATTAATCTTCAGTACATGGAAGAGAAAATCCTCCCGCATGCCCAAGAATTACGCGACGCCGCCGAGAAAAATAAGCAAGGCAAGTAGAAGTACGAGGTACGAAGTACGAAGTACGAAGTGGCAAAGCCGGGGAGTGACGGGTGGGGTAGCCAGTGGAGACATGCGGGGAAAACGTGTGCGGTGGGGGAGTTTGAGCACCGCGCGTGGTGGGGTAGTGCGACTGTGACGGGGTGTGGAGTATGTGATGAGGAAACCTAGATCAAGCTGCGGGGCTGCGCAGACAGCTTTCGTACCCCCCATGCTGCCCATCACCCGCTCCACCCTCCATAGGGGTATCAACCTCATAACTGCGTGGATTTAGTTTCTGCGCATTGTTTTCGCTTTGCGTTCATCGTTCCTCCCGCGCAACTCCGTTGCGCCTAACTCCTTCACTTCGTACTTCGTACCTCGTACTTAATCACCCCCGTGTCTTCCTGCCGCAAAGTCATCGCCCACTACGAAGCTCGTATTTTTCTTGGGACGACTGTGGTTGTGAATGTGGGGCGGTTTGATTTATGTTTGCTTTTCTTACAGTGTTTGTGCTATGATAGCGGCATGGAGAAGAAGGACGAGAGCGCAGAGGACAGGCTTTTGAAGAAGGCAACAGCTGAGGAGTTGAGGAGATTTATTAAGGAGCAAGCCGGTCGCGATGTTCCTTTTCAGAGGCAATTGAACAAGTGGTTGTACAGGAATTACGGGGAGGGGACATTGACTTCAGAAGACTTGGTTGCTAGGGTACGTAGTTTATTTTGTTATGATATTAAGGAGAGCACGAGAAATTCGTGGTATGACGTCATTGATTACGATTGGTACTATGTCGTGGCGGAAATGGATGATATACTCGAGAGTATACGCAAGCTGCTGAACCGAGGAAATACATCCGTCGTTGTGGAACCTATCTTTGAATTTTTCCGTATACTGCAGAAGATATGGCACGATGAAATGGAGGAGGGGATAGACGATGACAGTGAAAGTGATGCCGGTTTACTTGAGGGAGCCCACAAACACTGTGTCGCGCTGCTCTGCGAATGGGCACAAAATCCCGGTGTACCCGCTGCTGATAGGTATCGCATGTTGGACGAATATCTCGCTATACGCAAGGTTTGCTCGTTTGATGAATATTGGATGTACACCATGGCGTGCGCCTATATCGACCTCAGAGTTGCGGTTTTACCGCCGGAAGAAGCGTATAAGGAGATAGAAAGGCTGTACATGTCTGAGAAGCGAAATCGGAGGATTGTCGGGCATAAGATCAAATTGTGCGGGCAACTCGGACGCATGAAAGAGATGGAGGCTACCGTGTGGGAAAATGTGAGATATATTGAGTTTGTACAGAATGAACTGCACCGTCTTTGTAAAATCGGGCGGTTGAACGATGCCCTGAAGCTCGCCGAGGAGAGCATCCGCGTGAACGGAGAAAACAAAGAGACTTTACACGCCAAACTTGATATCGTGCGACTGATGAAGGATACACCGGCAATTATTGATACACACTTTCGACTCGCCATTCACGGGGACTCAGACCTACAGGACTATCGCAACCTTAAAGCCCTCGTGCCACCGAACAGATGGTACTCATTTTACGAGCGTATTGTGGAAGCTCTGCGACGATATGACCTATTTGACTATTTGGCTGCCGTTTACAAAGAGGAAAATGAGCTTGATGCCCTGTACAAACTGATCACCAAACTTCCCTACGGTCAGATGCCGTTTATCCGGAAATATCTACCTATTTTGCCCACGAAATATCACGCCGATCTTATCAATCGAGGCATAGATATCTTCAAAAAGCAAGCACAACCGACTGCTCGGCGTGAGGAATACACAGAATTTGCAAACCGAATCAAGAGTTTTTCCAAACTCCCGGGGACATCTCAACCGGTCGAAGAACTCCTCCTGTTCCTTCGCGCCACCTACAAACGCCGCCCTGCCATGATAGATGAACTCAATAAAGTGTTCCCCCTTGCATCACACCCGTCCCAATAAAGTCCTCGTGCATTGTACTTAATCTCCCCTGTTTTTTCTGCCACAAGGCCATCGCTCCGCCCCGAGTGTTTTCCCTGAGACAGCCGTGGTTCGTTTTGTTTCATCGCTGGATTGGTCGATGATGAAATGCGGGCGGTGCTTGACTTCTTTGTACGCCTTGGCGAGGTACTGACCAAAAATGCCTAAGCAGAAGAGCTGCACACCGCTCACTAGGAGGACAGCGCAGATGGTGAAGCCCCAGCCGGATGCCGGGGTGTGCCACAGGAAGTCCCGGATGGCGAAGGTGAGCAGTGTGACCAGAGAAACGAGGATGAAACCGCCGCCCATGAGCGAAGCGAGGGCGAGCGGTGCCGTGCTGAAGGCAAAAACTCCCTCTAGAGCATATTTGCAAAGTTTCCAAAAAGACCACTTGGTCTCGCCTGCCACACGCTGCACATTTTCGTACTCCAACCACTTGGTACGAAAGCCGATCCACTCGTAGAGCCCCTTAGAAAAGCGATTGTACTCCGGCATAGCGAGGAGTGCCTGCACCGCCTTGCTCGAGAGGAGGCGATAGTCGCGCGCACCGTCCACCAACTTGGTTTCGGAGACGAGGTTGATCAGCCGGTAGAACATGCGGGCGAAAAAGGAGCGGATGGGGGGTTCCCCTATGCGAGAGACACGGCGAGTCCCGGCGCAGTCGTAGCCCTCCTCGCGCACGGCATGCAGCATTTGCGGTAGGAGGGCGGGCGGGTCCTGCAAATCGGCATCCATGACCGCCACGTAACTCCCCTTGGCGTGTGTGAGTCCGGCGAGGATGGCACTTTCTTTGCCGAAGTTACGCGAGAAAGAAAGGTAGCGTACCCATCTGTGCTGGGCGGAGAGTTGCCGCATGATGCGCAAGGTGTCGTCCGAGCTCCCGTCATTGATGAAAATCACCTCCGCCTCCACACCGTCCAGCGTAGCCACTACGCGCTCCACCTCCGCCATGAAAGGAATCAGGGCGGCACTCTCGTTGTAGCAGGGAACAACCAAGGAAAGCAGCATGGCAGCTCAATCGTTTCGGGGTTGTTTTTGCCAGAGGAGGTGGCGGTAATTGCGGGCTTTTACCACCCAACCACTGCCGGGCGGCGGAGTCTCCGCGTGGGTCACTATGTACGAGCCGGAGGGCAAGGAGGCGGGCGAATCCGGCAGGGCACGCACACGCCCGCGCGCGTAGAATTGAGCGGAGTATGTGGGCGGCTGCTCGAGGTAGTACACGGGGTGCCCGGGTTCGCACTTGCCCATCAGTTCTTTATCGCACCTGTAATCAATGAATCGGAAGCCGGAACCGATGATAAACAGTGTCGAAATGAGGAGCAAGGGGGCGGGGGAAAGAATCAACAGCTTCCATTGCATTTGTTTCTCGGCGCGTTTCCAGAGCAATTCGACCAAGAGGATGCACCAAGCCGGGAGTGCCGGTAACACATACGCCGGGAGGATATTGCGCGCGGCAGTGAAGAGAACCGGAGGCGTGAGTCCCCATACAAGGAGGTAGAAGCCCCACTTGTCGGCATCCTCCCCCGACTTCCCGGCGTGCCTCCGCAGCAGGAAAGGAACGAGCAGCACCCACGGCAGGAACATCTCCAAGGCGTAGAGCCATATAGTACCGAGGGGGCGGGCATGTCCGGAGCCGTACAAATCCCCCCGCCACCCCGGCACGAGAAAGCGTTCGATGTGCTCACCGACAATGAAATAGCGCAGGAACCCCGGCGTGGTGTATTCCGCTGCGAGGTACCACGGCATGACGACGAGCAGCATGAGCAGTGTTCCCTTCACCCACGGGATGCGTTGCCAAGCTTTCGCCCATTGCCCGCTTACCACCAGCCACAGAAAAATGGGGACTCCCACAAGCACCAAGGTTAACGGTCCCTTGCTGAGCAGCCCGACAGCCATACCCACAAACAGGGCATACCCCCAGAAACCCCGCCGCGTGCCCTCCCCCATGACCCGCCGAAACGAAATCAGTGCCAAGGTGGTACCGAGAGTGAGATAGGCATCCGTCATGACGGCACCCGCCGCTACAAAGCCGATACCGCTTGTGAGCAATACCACCATGCAGGCGACGGCACCGGAGCGTCCGTGTGTGCGAAAGGACCACGCAAAAAAGCACAGACCGACCAAAAGCATGCAGATGAACGGCGCGATGCGTGCTCCGAACTCATTCACGCCGAACACCAGCATCCCCGCCGCAGTAGCCCAGAATGACAGAGGAGGCTTGCCCCAGAAAGGCACGCCGTAGTCGAACTGCGGTTGCAACCACTGCCCGGTTTCTATCATCTTGCGCGACATCTCGGCGTAGCGTGCCTCCGTGGTGTCCATGAGCGGGTAGAGTCCCAAAGAAATGAGCCGGAGTACCACCACGAACATCAACAGGGAAACGAGCCACACGTTGAATGCTCCGTAGCGCGCACATAATGATTGCCACGGTTGTTGCACGAGTGCAATCGGGGAATACTTCTCCGTCCCGGCGCGGCGACACGCGGCACCCGTGAGCGTGAGCAACCCAAGCAGGATCAGGACGCCTAGGCACGGAGGGGCGAAAATGAGGGTAAGGTCCGGCATCTTCGTCATTGCAAATATGCCCCCGAAGAGTGAGATGAACCCATCGCGGAAGATTTCACCTACGGGCTGGTTCTGCTCTATGCCGTGCGTGGCGAACATCAGCAGGAAACCGCACCCCGCAGCGGATAACCCCACCAGCGCGCGTTGATATGCCGACGGCACGACTGCCCTGCCCACATGCAGATATCTGCGTAAGACTAAGAAACTCAGCACCACAACCACGAGTGTCACCACCACCCCGGCACCGAAGTAGGGAAATTGCAGGAAATGCGACCAAGCGGCTTTCGGTGTTTGGATGAGTTCCCGACTCAGCAGCCGAAATGAATCGCCGGAAAGCACCTCCGCCAACTCCTCCAATCCGTTCACGAGGCAGAATAACCCGAAGAGTACCTGCGAAACAACGCGGTCGGCTGTACATCCGTGAAACGCTGCCGGAAGTGCCGCTAGGTAAATGAGGTAGGGCAGGATGCAGAAGCAGAACGCCGCCAGAGTACCGCCCACAAAGATGATGAGGCTCGTCATATCCACAAGCTCCCCGGTGCCGTTGCCCGTGAGTTCCAGCAAACTTACCTCGATGAGCTCATAAAGCAGGTAAATGATGAGAAACGTGACGAGTCGCTTACCGTAATACGAAGATACGATGGGCATATATACAATTTAGATAGCAAGTGGGTGTTTTGTGTTCAAAGTTGGTCGTTTTTCCCCTGCTTTGGTTTGTCGTTTCGCCTGTATGTCAGGAAAAATCGCACAAAGAGGAAGTTGACCGGCACGACAATGAAGAAGATGGGCAGCGGCAGCAGCACGGCAGAATCCCCGAGCAGCGGCACTGCCGCGATGAGCCACGGACTCACCGCTTGCAACACGCGAACCAACATCTGCCCCACCCCGATCCATAAAAACAGCTTCAGTAACGCTATGTGCAGGAAATAGTTTACCGCATGACTGAAGACAAAGCCCAATCCTTTGCCCATACTGCCCTGCGTATGAAAGGTGTACCGGAGCGAAAGCCTATAATTGATGAGCAGACTTACCGCATACCCGAACGAATACGCGAGCGTAAGCCCCCAATCATTCGTCTCCCCGATGCGGAATATCTCCTTGATCAACGTGTAGAGTCCCCAGTGGATCAGTGTAGCCAGCACCCCCACGATCACAAAGCGTACCATCTGGCGCGCCGTCCCGCTCTCTTCCTTGTCCCGCATACCCCCTGCGTTATAGCATGTCTATACGGCAGATGTCAAGCTTTGTGCGTGCGCATGTCGAGCATCATCTCACCGACTGTGCCTTTGTTCATCCCGGTTTCCCTATTGGTCCATGGCGAGGTCAGCGTTCAGCAGACCGGACTTTTCTAGGTAGTAGTCATAGCCCCCGGCGTAAGGTGTCAGTGTCCCTTGGTTGATATGCAGCGTCTTTTCTGCCAAGGAGCGGATGAAATGGACATCGTGAGAGATGAAGACGAGCGTTCCTTCGTAACGTTTCAGTGCTTGAGAGAGAGCCTCCACACTCATGAGGTCGAGATGTGTCGTGGGTTCATCCATGAGCAGAAGATTGGGAGGACTCACTAGGAACTTGACGAGACTGAGACGCGATTTCTCCCCGCCGGAAAGCACTTCCACCCGCTTTTCGACATCTAGGCGACGGAACAGGAAACTGCCGAGCACGCCGCGTGCATCCTCTTCCCGCAGCTCGGGATCGGCTTTCATAATCTCCTCCAATACAGTCAGATTGGGTGTGAGGTTCTCCGACCTCATCTGCGAAAAATACCCGATGCGAGTCGTTGTCCCCACTGTCCGTTTCCCGCCATCGATGGGAATCACCCCGGCAAGTATCTTCAAAAGAGTCGACTTCCCTGCGCCGTTGGGTCCCACGAGGACGATACGTTGGCCCCTCTCCACTAACAAATTCAGGTCACGATACACTCGGTGCTCACCGTACGCTTGAGAGACGTGCTCCAGCTCAATAACGCGCTGCATACTGCGGGGAGGTTGAGGGAAGATGAACTTAAATACTTTACGGGCGGGACGGGGCTTTTCGATGCGTTGCATCTTTTCCAACTGTTTGATCCGGCTCTGCACGAGAGCTGCCTTGGATGCAACCGAGCGAAACCTCTCAATAAACGCCTCAAAATGAGCAATTTCGCGCTGTTGATTGCGCCAAGCCGCCAACATCAGCCTGTAACGCTGTTCTTTGAGCTCCAGAAAGGTCGAATAATTGCCAGTATAGCGCACCAACTGCGCCCCTTCAATGTCGTATACCGCCTCCGCCAGCTCATCCATGAAATCGCGGTCGTGCGAAATCATGAGGATGCTCCCCGGATAGTTCTTCAGGTAACGCCGTAACCACAGCAAACTCATCAGGTCCAGATGATTCGTCGGCTCATCCAGCATCAACAAATCCGGCTCCGCCACCAAAAGCTGAGCCAAGTGGGCGCGCATAACCCATCCGCCGCTCATTTCGCGTGCCGGTCGGTTGAAGTCGCTCTCCTTAAATGCCAGCCCCTTGAGTATTCGTTTTGCCTTGGGTTCCAGTCGGTAACCATCGTGCACCGTGAAGGTATCCAGCGCGTGCGCGTAGTCCTCGCCGTCCTGCTCATTCCGTGCTTCGCACTTCGCCATCGTGCGTATGGCCCTCCCCAATTCGGGAGTGATGCTCATGGCTATCTCGAGCACAGTGCGATCACTCGGATCTCCGGCTTCCTGCGGTAAATATCCGATGGTCGCGTACTCATCGCGCTGTATTTCCCCCTCATCCGGCGAATCCTCTCCCAATATCATGCGAAATAAGGTGGACTTCCCTGCCCCGTTCGGTCCCACCAAGGCGAGTCTCTCCCCCCAATTCACCGTCATCTCCGCCGCCGCAAATAAGGTCCGCCCGGCGTACGCTTTCGTCAGGTTTTTTATGGTTACCATCTGCGTCCGCAAGTATAGCATCTCCCCCCAAAATTTCAAGCATAGTATGAAATGTAAAAAGGCTTTGCAAGCGGGATAAAGTTTGCTAGAATGGGGGCGGAGTATGGTACGTGAGAACGACCGAGTAATCATTGCACTACAGATATGAGCACAATTGCAAGTCAACAGGAAATGACGGGCGCGGAGGTACTTGTCCGGAGTTTGGTGCGAGAGGGAGTAGAAGTGGTATTTGCCTACCCCGGCGGAGCGAGTATGCCAATTCATCAAGCACTGAGTCATGAACCGAGCATCCGCACGATCTTGCCGCGCCATGAACAGGGAGGAGGTTTCGCGGCGGAGGGGTACGGTCGTGTGTCGGGTAAAGTGGGCGTGTGCATGTCTACTTCCGGTCCCGGTGCCACCAATCTGATTACACCTATTGCCGACGCGTTTCTGGATTCCATACCGCTGGTGGCTATTACGGCTCAGGTGGGGAAAGCCTTGATCGGGAGCTCCGCCTTCCAAGAAACGGATGTGTTCGGTATGACTTCCCCGATCGTAAAACACAGCTACTTAGTGACTGATGTAAAGGATATACCGCGCATCGTCCGCGAGGCTTTCTTCATCGCACGCACGGGTCGCCCGGGTCCGGTTGTCATCGATATCCCGAAAAATTTCCAAGAGATGAGTGTGGTGCCGGACTTCGAGCAAGCGATGGATTTGCCCGGATACAAGCCCGATGTTCCCTTGCCGAAAGTCGAGCTCGATGCCGTGATTCCCTTACTGCTCGGGGCTAAACGTCCCGCGATTTATGCGGGTGGCGGTGTGGTTATCGCGGATGCGGCAAAGGAGCTGCAGGAGTTGGCGGAGCGTCTGCAAATTCCCGTAGCGACGACCCTGATGGGGGTAGGGGCGATGCCGGAGACTCACCCGCTCTCCGTGCGATGGCTCGGAATGCACGGTCCGGTGTATGCCAACAACACGGTGAACGAAGCCGATGTCGTGCTGGCCATCGGTACGAGGTTTGATGACCGCGTGACGGGTGCCGTCAAGTCCTTCTGCGCGCACGCCACCATCATTCATATCGACCTCGACGCGGCAGAACTTAATAAAAATAAACGTGTAGCGTATGCAATTCGGGCGGATGCCAAGGCGGCTCTCAGTTACCTCAACAGTCGGCTGGAAGCACTCGGGCATCCCGTACGCAGCTACGCCGAGACTAACCGTCCGGAGTGGTTCAAGCTCATCAACACTTGGAAGCAGCAGTATCCCCTGCGGTACGAAAAACGGGAGCACGAGATCGCCCCGCAACAGGTCGTGGAGGAACTCTATAAACGGCTTAAAGATCAAGATGCTATCATCTGCACCGGTGTCGGTCAACACCAGATGTTCACCGGTCAGTTCTTCTGTTTCGAGAAACCTCGGCGTTTTTCGACCTCGGGTGGGCTGGGCTCCATGGGATATGGTTTACCGGCGGCGATGGGTGCTTGCATGGCTTTCCCCGAGCTCCCTGTGGTGAATGTGGACGGCGATGGTTCCTTCCTCATGAATGTTCAGGAACTCGGCACCATCCACATTGAGCGTCTACCGGTTAAGTGCATCATCCTCGACAATCAACACTTGGGGATGGTGGTGCAGTGGGAGGACCTCAAGTACGACTCACACCGCGCCAACACTTTCTTGGCTGATCCCCACGCCGGATACGACCCCACCCACCACACGCCCGAATTACTCTACCCGGACTTCCCGACCATCTGCGCGGGCTTTGGTGTTAAGTGCGAGCGTGTCATCGAACCGTCGGAGTTGGGACCGGCTATCGACCGCATGCTCGCATCGAAGGAAGCCTACGTGCTCGATGTCCTAGTGCCCTACGATGTGCACGTGCTTCCCATGATTCCCGGCGGGATGAGCTACAAGGATGTTGTACTGGAGCGTATTGCCGGTGACGGGAAAGGGAAGAAAGCGAGTGAGCTCGGGCAGGAGATTCCTTCCGCTCTCTGAGGCGTACGCGCTATTGCGCTGAACCGGCACTGCGGTGGCTTTGAGGGA
This sequence comes from uncultured Akkermansia sp., assembly GCA_964424645.1. GTDB lineage: Bacteria > Verrucomicrobiota > Verrucomicrobiia > Verrucomicrobiales > Akkermansiaceae > Akkermansia. Next base: position 32,676 of record CAYRJI010000009.1, read on the forward strand.
AGTTCATGGGACAAGTGTGGGCACAATCACAGACACCCTGGGGTGGTTGTGAATCCGCAAGGAGCTATGAAGTGGCAAGGCTTTGGAGCAGTGCGGCAGAGGTCAGGAACTAAAAGATATTTTTCTCGACAGGTTCGCTGAGATCGAGGTAACGAGTGCGCAAGAGGGAGGAATCGCGGTGCCCCATCTCCACTTGTAACTCGCTGTAATTGTGGAAAGCCGCTAGGTGGTGGCTGGCAAAGGTGTGGCGCAGAACGTCCGGTTGCCAAGGTAAGTTGTCGCCGCCCCAACCGGCGGCACGGCGTACCCCCGCCCAATGTCTGCGCCAGTTGAGCGGGCATATCCGCTCGGTTTTACGGATACATTGCGCGGGCAGCATATCGCGGGCACAGCAGAGCAAACGAATCAGGGGAGGGCGCAAGGTCACCTGACGTGCTCCGCCGGTCTTGCTGTGCTGCGGCAAAATGCAGATTACCCCGGCATCCACGTGCACCTGCTCCCAAGTGAGGCGGGCTACCTCGTTCGGGCGTACCCCGGCGTATAGCATGATAGACACGGCAGCCAAGCAAATTCCATCCCCGTAGCTCGTAGCCGTAGTGAGCAAAGTTTCAATCTGTTGCATCGTGAGGATCTGGATACTCTTCTCCTGAATGTTAGGGACGGGAACGGAACTCACCGGATTTTCTGCGCACCAACCGTGCCGCAATGCCACAGAGAAAACACCGCTGAGAGCGGCACGCGCCTTCTTGCGCTGACTGGGTGTATCGAAAGCTTCACCTATCCATCTTTCGCACTCCTCACTGCGGATGCTGCGTATGCGTCTGCGGGATATATCGGGGCATTTGCGAATGAAGCGGCGCATCATTTGGCGAAAGTCGCTGCGAGTACGCGCACGCCGCACCGTTTTTGTCTCGTCGGTCTCGGCGACTGCCCGCACAAAACTCACCGTTTTACACTTTCTTTTTATCTCCGCCTGCCCGAGCTCCAAACAGAGCTCCGCCCGCCTCAGCTTCCCGCCGCCGCGTTTCAGTCCCTCTTGTATAAAGTGAATGGCTTCGACGGCAGTTACGCCCGTGGCTCGCATGAGCACGATGAGTGCTTGCTCCTCCTGTGTGAACTCAAATTGATTCGTTTGCATGGTATTTATGATGGTTAATGCCCGCGTCCTCCTCCTTACCACATACCGCTCGCCGCAGCTTTGCTACTTCGTACTTGACCACCCCCGTGCTTTCCCGCAGTAAAATCATCGCTCTACCCCGAGTATCTAATTTATTTGGGACACGGATAGGTGCCCGCCCCGTGAATAGGAACGCCGCTCGGTGATGGATGTCACAGAGCGGCGTGAATAGACAAGCAGAGGTATCAGTAATTTTGGGGAAGCAACTGAAAATACGCCTTGGAATGAGCGCACACCGGGCACTCTTCCGGGGCTTTCTTGCCCACCACAATGTGACCGCAGTTGATGCACTGCCATACGCATTCTCCGTCGCGGCTGAACACCAAGTCCCCTTCCACATTATGCAGCAGCTTGCGATACCGCTCTTCGTGTGCCTTCTCTACAGCCGCCACGCCGTCGAAGAGCGCGGCGATGTCCTCAAACCCCTCCTCGCGTGCCTCCTCGGCGAAGGTCTTGTACATATCCGTCCACTCATAATTTTCGCCTGCCGCAGCGTCCTTCAGATTCTCCGTTGTTTCCGGGATAGCACCGCCGTGCAGGAGCTTAAACCAAATTTTAGCGTGCTCCTTCTCATTGCGAGCTGTCTCTTCAAAGAGCTGAGCGATCTGCACGTAGCCATCCTTTTTAGCTTTGGATGCGTAGTACAGGTATTTCGTGTGCGCCTGAGATTCCCCTGCGAAAGCCGTAGCCAGATTCGCAGCCGTCTTCGTTCCGTCGAGTTTACTCATCGTGTGTAAATGTGGTGAGCCCCCATTCTACCATGCCGGAATCAAATGGCAAGCCTGTTATTGCGGCGTTTTTTCAACCGTCACATTCGCCCCACCTCCCAAGAATCGCCGCAATGCTGATGCCTATGCGTTTTTTTCACGCTTCCATCACACGCCACATCTGTCCCAAAAATTAAATGCCTAGTCGAGGACAAAAAAGATTGACAATTGATTTCGAATCAACTGTCAAACTTTTTTTGTTACCTCAGCAAATTTTTTTGAAATAAATTGGCAGTCGGAAAATATAGAGAAGGGATAAGTGCCTCGCAGAAAGAGAAGAAGCCGGGAAAGGAAGCTTCCCGCTCAACTCCCCCCATTGTCAGTTGACAC
>CAYRJI010000010.1:0-27617 GCA_964424645.1 uncultured Akkermansia sp.
CATGAAATCCTGCGTCACCGCCTCCGATAACTCCTCACTCATCTCCCGCACACTCTACGTGCCTTTGCGAGCGAAAGGATAATTACAAGTCCTTGGAGTGCCAACAAAAACGCGGCACGCAATGTTGCGTGCCGCATCGGGCAAGCGGGATTCGAACCCACGACCCCTTGCACCCCATGCAAGTGCGCTACCAGACTGCGCTACTGCCCGAGGGAAAGCCCGCAGAGGACTCCGCAAGCACGGAGGGGAGTATAGGGTATGAGAGGGGGGCTGTCAATACATTTTCTTAACGTGATTTCATGCGTGATAAAAAAAAGCTTTTCATGCGGGGGATGATGGGTATAATTGCGGGCGACAAAAGACCTCGGGCGCAACCCCGGGGCGGACAGTCTCGGAAAGAAAACAAATATGAATGCATACACCACACGCGTGCTGGATACAGTGCGCAAAAAGAACGCGAATGAGCCTGAATTTTTGCAGGCTGTACAGGAAGTTGTCTCCACGATAGAACCCGTGCTCATTGCCCAAAAGAAGTACGAGGAAAATTGTATATTGGAGAGGATAACAGAGCCGGAGCGGACGATCATATTCCGTGTGCCGTGGACGGATGATGCCGGGCACATCCACATCAATCGAGGGTTCCGCATCGAGTTCAACAGTGCCATCGGACCATACAAGGGGGGGCTGCGGTTCCATCCGTCCGTCAACCTCGGTATCCTGAAATTCCTCGGGTTTGAGCAGGTTTTCAAAAACTCGTTGACGACGCTTGCCATGGGCGGCGGTAAGGGCGGGTCCGACTTTGACCCCAAGGGGAAGAGTGACACGGAGGTCATGCACTTCTGCCAGAGTTTTATGACGGAGTTGCAGCGCCATATTGGTGCCAATAATGATGTACCGGCCGGTGATATCGGGGTGGGAGGGCGCGAAATTGGGTACTTGTTCGGGCAGTACAAGCGGCTGCGCAACGAGTTTACGGGAGTGCTTACCGGGAAAGCCCTCAACTGGGGCGGGTCTCTCATTCGCCCGGAAGCTACGGGCTACGGCTGCGTGTACTTCGCGCAGAACATGCTGGCTACGCGCGGCGATGACGTCGCCGGTAAGCTCTGCACCGTATCCGGGTCAGGCAACGTGGCACAGTACCTCGTGGAAAAGCTCATACAGCTCGGCGCGAAGGTCGTTACGATGTCTGACTCCAACGGTACCGTCTACGACCCGGCAGGGATAGATGCCGAGAAGTTGGCGTGGATCATGGAGCTCAAGAATGAACGACGCGGGCGCATCAAGGAATATGTCACGCAATTTCCCGGGGCTCAGTACATGGAAGGACAGAGACCGTGGAGCATCCCCTGCGACTGCGCTTTCCCCTGCGCGACGCAAAATGAGATCAACGGACAGGATGCCGCGACCCTCATCAAAAATGGTTGCAAACTCGTCGCCGAAGGTGCCAACATGCCCACAGATTTGGACGGCATCAACGCCTACCTGCAAGCCAAGATCCTCTACGGACCGGCCAAAGCGGCTAATGCAGGTGGGGTTGCGGTCTCCGGTCTCGAAATGGCGCAAAATAGTCAGCGTCTTAATTGGACACGCGAACAGGTGGATGCCAAGCTTCACGAAATCATGAAGAATATCCACGAGAATGCCTACAACCACGCCCGCGAATACAGTAAAGACTGCACTGCTGACTTCACCAACTACGTGGTAGGTGCCAATATCGCCGGTTTCGTCAAAGTGGCAGATGCCATGCTCGATCAAGGTCTCGTCTGACAGCAATCCCCGTTATTGACCCGAGAACATTTTGCCGCATCCGGGCAGCGAGCACAGGCGCAGGGCGGGCTAAACCGGCGGAGGGGCGGGGCGTAGCGCGTCATCCGATAAGGAGCAGCGCGGCAAAGGCGGCGAGGATGAGAGCGAAGACGGCATCCACGGCGCGCGTGTGGCGCAGGTAGGCACCGCGCAGGGGAGCCCATTGCAACAGGGCACTCCAGAGTGTCCACCCGCCTAAACTCGCGAAGAACAAACTGCCGATCAGGGTAGGCAGGTACCATGAGAGGGCGGTGTGGTTGCGCAGGGCATCTGTCGTGAGGGACAAGATGAACAGCATGCACTTGGGGTTGAGAATATTGCAGAGGAAACCGCCGAGGATGAGCGAGCGATAGGACTCACGGGCTACGGCGTCAGAATCGAGGGAGATATCGGCGGAAGAACCCGGTTTGGGGAAGATGCGCCATGCGAGGAAGAGCAACCAGCACGCAGCACCGAGGATGAGCCAACGACTCCAGCTCTGCTCCAAAACCCACGCTCCCAAGGTGCATGCCGCAATACTTTGTATGAGGAAGCCGAGGTTGATGCCGAGAGCCACAGCAAAACCACGGCGAAAACCTTGGGCTAGTGACGTGCGAAAGACGAGAAAGACATCCGGTCCGGGACTCAATTGCGAAAGGACAAGAGTGAAGCAGACAAGAAGAATACTCGTGATAGCTTCCGCCATGCTTATTCTTTTGTCGATTCAGGATCAGGGATGGACGGCAAGGGGTCTGCTACATGCCCGGGGAGGGGAGCTTTTCGTTGGCGGAGGTGGGCGGAAAGCTGCGGTGAACTCTCGTATGCCCCGCGCATCATTTCCAGCTTAGCATCCAGATCATCGGCGTAGTGCAGCACAAATGCCTCCGGGGTCCTAGGTACCACCGGAGAACCGAATTCCAAACTGCCGTGGTGAGATGCCACCATGTGGAGCAGGTGCAAGCGCACTTGCTCGGACGGTGGAGAGAGTGCTCTCCATGCTTCTTTCTGCTCCTCCGTGCACACAGATGCCCACAGTTTGTTAATGACCTCAATACCTAGGGAAATATGACCGAGGAGCTCACCGGCATCGGAATACGGCATAGAGAGCCCACGCTCCGGAAAACCATTTTCCCAAATTTTTCCACAATCGTGAAAGAGAGCCCCGGCGAGTAGGAGGTCGCGATTGAGCTTAGGATAGGCACTGCACAGGACAGCAACGCAGCGCATGACCCCGGCTGTGTGCTCGACGAGACCGCCCCGGCGGGCATGGTGAAAATTGCGGGCAGCTGCCGCCCGGCGAAACTTTTTTTCGTGGGTGCTCAGCAAGGTGCGGCAGAGGGACAACAAACGAGGGTCGCGGATGCTTTGCGTGAGTTGGCATATATCTTTCCAATCGTTTTGTTGGCGTGCCTGCAATTCTGAGCTCCCAATGAGCAGCGTTTCCGTCTCCTCCGGAGTTAGGGGGCGCACCGTTGCATCCGACACCTCGGTTCCAAACTGTGTGCAGGTCCACACGCCGGTTATGGCAATCCCCTCATCGATCGCACCGGCTTGCATGAATGGGTACCACGGCAGGTTTTCCCACACCTTGAGCGAAAAGTTTGCCTCCGAATCTGCCAGTTGTACTTCCAAATACGACTTGCCATTCTTGGTCGTACGTGTCGTTTTTTGAGCGATGCACGCTAAAAGTGTCCCATGCATAGGGGAGTTGTTGCCCAATTCGGCTGTCATTTGTGTGATGCTTTGCCACGTCATGCCGCGAGTGTACACCGCAATACGGCGAAGGTCAAGCGGCATCCACAGCCGAACACGACCTGTCCCAAATAAATTAAAGGCACAGTGGTGGGCGATGGCTCTGCTGCAGGAAAACGCGGGGGAGATCAAGTACGAGGTACGAAGCACGAAGTGGCAAAGCTGTGGCGGGCGGTATGTGGTGGGGGAGAGGAGGTGATGGGGAGCGACGTGTGTGGTGAGGGTGGTCGGGGTGGAGGGAGAGGTGGGGAGGAAACACCGAGTACGGGGAGAATTGAAAGTACAAAGTGAAGAAGTTTCTTGAGGCAGATGCGGCGGTTAGGGGGTGGAAGCGGAGAAGAAGCGGCGGGAGGTCACGAAGAGGAAGAGGAGACCGAAGAAGCAACTGAGGGCGGCGTAGATGAGGAAGGTGGAGCACGAAGCGGGGTCGGAAACGAGGGAGGTGAGGTAGATGACTAAGAAGTTACCCAACGTACTCGTGAGGAACCAGAAACCGGAGACAATGCTTTTGAGGTGGGCTCCGGCGGCAGTGTAAGCATATTCGAGCCCGGTGGTGCTCACGAGAATTTCGGATACGGTGAGCAGGAAATAGGGGATGCATTGCCAAAGGATGGAAAGCTGCATTCCGGTGTCGAGTAACCACTGAATACCGGCGACACAGGCGTAAGAAATGCCCGCGAGGACGATGCCGCAGCCCATGCGCCGCAGAGGGGCTGCCCAACGCCCGATATGCGGGTAGACAAATAGGGTGACCAGCGGCACAAACAACATGATAATCAAAGGATTAAAGCTCTGCATTTCCTCTGCCCCGAAGGAAAAGCGGAGGCGTCCGTTGTCGAAGACGAGGGCTTGCATTTTTTCACCTTGGAGGACCCAGCTGGACATGGTTTGGTCGAAGAGGCTCCAGAAGGGGATAATGAGGAGGAAAACCGTGAGGATGCGCAGCAGAGAGCGGGCTTCATCCAGCCGGACGGGGGAGTAGGCAGCTCCCGGAGGACAGACGGAGGGAAAAAGGACAGCACCTGCGCAGCCGACAAAGCTCGTCTTTCCGTGCGCGGCACCGGCACGCAACCAAGGCACCAGCAGAGCGAGCAGACAGAGCAGGGAGGCGGGAAGAGCGCACAGGTTTGCTGTGGCGGGAGAGGCTCCCAGGAGCCGGGCGAGGTGAATCCCGCCCCAAGCCGCTAAACCCAAGAGCCCCGCTACGCAGGGTAAACCTAGGAGGAACAGCCCGCCGGTGCGCAGGGTTGCTTTGGCGCGCGCGACGGCGTCGTGACCGAATCGCTCTTCGGCGCGAGGCAAGCCGGAGCAGAACCACGCACGGAGCAGGGGAAAGAAATGCGGTTGGGAAGGGGGACGGTGGCGGTAAGTCCTGCGCCCGCACCAAAAGATGAAGGTGGCGAGTGCCATGAAGATGCCGGGTATGGCAAATGCCCAGCTGTACCCCCAATTCTGCCGCACCCATGGGATCACGAGGAAGGAGAAAAAGGACCCTAGGTTGATGGACCAATAGAATGCGGCGTAGATACGCGTCATGACCCGTTTGTCGGCTTCATCCACTTGGTCGCCCACGAACGCGGACACACAGGGTTTGATGCCACCGGCTCCGAATGCGATGAGTGCGAGTCCGGTGAAGAGTATCCAGCGGCGGGCTCCTACGCTGTCAGCGAGGTCGGAAGTGGCGAGGACGCCGTGCCCCAGACAATAAAAGAGCGAGACATAGAGGATCATCCGGTAGCGACCGAAAAAGCAGTCGGCTACCCAAGCCCCGAGCAGGGGCAAAATATAGATGCACGCATTGAAGAGGTGACTCACTTCCACCGCTTCTTTCTCGTTCATGGCGAGCTCACTGACCATGTACAGCACCAAGATGCTGCGCATGCCGTAAAAACTGAAGCGTTCGCAGGCTTCATTGCCTACGATGAACTTTGTTTGTGCGGGGAAGGGCATGCGGGATTACTCGGCTGTCCCGGCAGTTTTGACATAGTGAGAGAGAAGGACATTGAAGCGACTCAATGCCGCAATTTGCCACTCCCGCATGAGTTCTCTGCGCAGTTGAGCATTCACCTTGGGCATCAAATCAAAGCGTTTTTGCATGGTGATCGCAGGGGAATCCGGTACCGTACGTTGAGTTACAACGCTGATACGCGCTCCATCCGGCATGATAGCCGGTTCGGTAAGTTTGCCGCTCGGAGTGCTGAGGAGGACGGTATCGGTGAGACCTTCCGGCAGCGAAGAGTCCGGCGATTGGAGAGCGATGTCTTTAAAAAACTCCTCCGTAGCCCCGGCTGCGTGCGCTTTTTCGAAAGCCGCTTGCAGCCCGCCCGTGGGGATAGCCGCGTTCATTTCGTCCACGAGCTTGCGGGCAGATTCCGCGAGAGCCTTGTCCTTGAGCTGTTGGTAGAGGTCGGCTTTTGCGCGGTCGCGAGCCTGCTCGTAGGGGAGGATTGCGGGGGGCTCCACGGCTTCAATGCGCAGCAACTTCAGTTTGTCGTCATTTGTGGTGTAAAATCCGCGAATCTGGCGAATTGTCAGGTGTTTCTCCGGGGAGCCTGACTTCTCGGCTGCTTCATAGTCGGCGGGTGTGGGTGCTCCGCTCGTTTCCTCAAAGGCGAGCTTTGCCAGCGGGGTTTCCCCTTCTCCGTCCTTCACCGTGTCAGTGAGTTCTTTGCCGAGCTCTTCCTGCGTGGCAAGCTTATACGTGCGGTGGGTAGCACCGTCATCCTGCTTATACACAAAGGGGTCAAACTCCGGGTTGTTGGTGGCATCTTCGAGCAATTTATCCAGTCCGTGCCCGTTTGCCTGAGAAAGCTCCTGCATGAGAGCATCCGTCGTGAAGGACAAATTATCCATGTTGCTGTCCGGGGCGGGGCTAAGGGTGTAGACGGAGACGATGCGCCGCTCGTCACTCTTGTACCGCTCTTTGTTTTCCTCCCAAAACGCACGGATTTGCTCCTCCGTGGGGTCCGGGGGAGCCGACACAGCGGAAGCCGGAAGCCATGCGGTGCGTCCGCTCACGGTCTGGTTGCCCGCATCGATCAGTTTTTCCAAAGTCGGGCTATCGAAAGCCGCTCCGTTGCCCATGAGCTCCGCCAAGCTCTCCCACACCATGATGTCGGCGACGACATTGCGGAACATTTCTTCCTGAGCGCGGTTGACATTTCCCCGGCGGTACCCGCAGAGTCGGCGATAAAGCTCAGCGTTGAAGGAACCATCGGCATTTCGGAAGATGGGCAAGGAGTGCAGGTAGTCGTCAATTTGGCGTTCTGTCGGGTAGATTCCCAGCTGTTCTGCTTCGGCGTGGAGGACCGCGCGGTTGATGGCCACATTCACGGTCCCGTCATTAGCCGGTCCGAAGTGCCACCCGGAGTAGACTTCATTGAGGCGTTGCAGGAAAGCGACGACTTCGGGGTGCTCGCGCTGCCAAGAGAGAAGTGCAGAAGCTTCTTCATCGGAAACGATGCCGTCTCGGTTCGTATCGGCGAGTGCTCCCATCTCCTGTGCTGCAGAATAGAGGGAAGAGAGGAAGTGTGAGCCATTTTCACCGAGGGTAGCCGTTTCTGCGTAGTCGTAGCTCGTGTCGTTGACCCTGATGTAAAAGTCACGTGAAAAGGCACTTGCCTTGCCGCTGTAGTCCATCATCACGAGACCGGCACCGACGACAAAGATGACGATGATGACGAGTAGGGAGTTCCGTCGGATAAAATCGAGTATGTTCATGAGCGTAGCCCTATGTGGAAAACAGCAGGAGCACACGCGGCACGCCTGCCCGCCTATTCTACCCCGATTTACCCCACTTGCAAGCCGGAATCCACAAATCTGCCACATCTGTCCCCACAAAACTGTCCCAAATAAATTAAAGGCTTCGTGGTGGGCGATGACTTTGAGGCAGGAAGACACGGGGGAATGGAAGTACGAAGTAAATAAGTTAGGCGCAACGGAGTTGCGCGAATGCGTTGAGAGAAGGCAAAGCCGGAACGACGCGGGGAGAATAAATCAAGGCACCCGTGAGATTGAAGCCTTCCCCTAGCACGCAGAGCGGATGTAACCCGCATGGGGATTAGCATGGCGGCGTTTCTCGAGAATTTTATTGGGACAGGTGTGACCGGGGACAAATGTGGGTGGTTCGCAGTGGGCACGCGGCTTGACTTGAGGGGGAGGGCATGGTACAATGCGGAAAGTACGTGTCAGAGGAGCAGGAAGAAAAGAAGGGGAAGGGAGGAAAAGCGAAAGCACTGGGACCGCTGATTCCTGTGTTTCGGAAGTACTTGCTTCCCGAGGCGGGACTCATTTTATGGGCCGTTGTAGCCGGGATGGTGGCGGCAGCGGCGGCGTTTGTGCTGCCCCTCGTCATCAAAAACGTATTTCCCATCGTCTTCGGAGAAAAGCAGCTGCCGCCGGAGGTCGAGGAGTGGATGCGGGAGTGGCTGTCGCCGGAGCAGATGGACGGGGCGAAGCTTTGGGTGGCGGTAGCGATCATCCCGGTGGTTATGATTGCACGCGGTATAGGCACGTACTTGAACGGTTATTTGTTGCCCAAGGCGGGGCAGCGCATGCTGCGGCGGATGTGGGGGGACATGTTTGCGCGTATTCAGACGCTCTCCTTTTCCTACTTTGATCGCCACAAACGGGGCGAAATACTCACCATAGTGATCCAGTTTACGAAGGGGTTGCAAGAGCGGATGGTCTCTGTCTTCAACGAGATCATCATACAGCCGCTCACCTTTCTCTATGCGGCGGCATACTTGGTGTATGAGGCTCTGACCAACAATTCCAGTGCTGTTCTACTCGCCAACCTGCTGGTTAGTGCGCTCATCGTACCGATGGTGCGATGGGTGGGCAAGAAGATGGTCAGCAAGATGCGGACCTTGTTGGCCGGAGCTACGGATATCACCGCTACGATCGAGGAAACTCTGGCCGCGCAGCGCGAGGTGCGCTCTTTTAATCTGGAAGAGAGGCAGGCGAACCGCCTCTATGACCTCATCACTAAATACAACTCCGGTCTCTTGCAGATGACCGCCTGGAGCCTCTCCGTTTCCCCGGCTGTGGAAATCGCCAGCTCCTTCGCCTTAGCATATTCTCTTTATCAAGGGTGTGGGGACGGTCTCACCCTCGAGCAATTTGCCGCTATTGCCACGGCTTTTTATTTTTGCTACGACCCGGTTAAGCAACTCTCCATCGTGGCAAACCAGCTCCAGCTCATGGATACGATGATGCGCGGCATCAACCAAGTGTTGGAAGCACGCAGTGAAACCCCGGAGCCGCCGGACCCCGCGCTGTTGGAAAAACCCGTGCAGGGAGCAGTAGACTTCAACCACGTCACATTCAGCTACAATGAGGGAAAACCCGTGCTTAAGGATGTGGATGTGCACGTACCGCCCGGTCAGATCGTGGCATTGGTGGGACCCAGCGGTTCCGGCAAAACTACCTTCATCAATCTCATTTGCCGGTTCTATGATGTAGACCGAGGCAGCGTGTGCATCGACCACACAGACGTGCGAGACCTCTCCCGCACCGACCGCACTTCTGCCATCGGTTTAGTTTCTCAGTTCCCCGCGCTCTTCCGCGACAGCATCATGGAGAACATACGTGTGGGGCGTCCCGGAGCGACGGATGCCGAAGTCCGCGAAGCCGGGGATAGAGCACGCGTATCAGAGTTCGCAGAAGAGATGCCGAAAGGCTACAGGTATGAGTTAGGGGAGAGTGGCAGCGGTCTCTCCGGCGGTCAACGACAGCGTGTATCCATCGCCCGAGCTTTCCTCAAAAATGCACCGATCCTCATCTTGGATGAAGCCACCTCTGCACTGGATATGAAAAGTGAAGCCCTCATTCAAAGTGCTTTGGAAGAACTGACCTGTGGGCACACCACCTTTATCATTGCGCACCGCTTCAGCACCATCCGCATGGCGCAGAGGATTCTCGTCTTCGAGAACGGACGTGTGGTGGCAGATGGCATTCATAGCCAACTTTACGAGACATGCCCGCTTTACCGCAGTCTCTACGATGAGCAGGTGCGCAGTGCCGATGCGAGTGCACAAGAGCGACAGGGAAAGGAGGCTCAGGTATGATACGCACCATCCTGCAGCGTACATTCTTTTTCTCGCGGCTTTTCCTGTTGCCGCACTTGCCTCTGTTTATCATTGCCATCTTTACCGGGCTCATCGTTGCGGGAAGCAGCGGGTTGGGCATTCCGGTGATGGTGCAGTATGTATTTCCGGTGGTGTTCTACACGGGGGCTCCGGGAGAAGAGGTGCCCAAAGTGTTTGAGCTTCTGCCGCAGCTGCGGGAGATGCAACTGGAGCAGCCTACCCTCGTGCTGCTGATGGCATGTGCGGTGCTCCCAATCGTCTTCCTTATACGCGGGCTGGGTATTTGGCTCAACGGTATGGTTGTAACCATGCTGAGCATGCGCATCTCCGCCAGCCTGCGTATGAAGCTTTTTACCAAGGTGATGTCGCTGCCCTTAGCCTTTCTGGAGCGTCGCCAAAAGGGAGACATTCTCAGCCGAATCATGAATGACACCGGCACGGTGCTCAGCGTTCTCACCGGCGTCGCAAATGACCTCTTTAAGCAGCCTATTACCTGCCTCACTGCCATCTGTACTTTCCTCTTCATGATGGCTCAAAGCGGGGAAAGCGGTATTTTGATACTCGATATGGTGCTCATCGGTTTGGCAGCATGGCCCATTATCTACTTCGGTAAGCGTATCTCCAAGAGGGCTTTGCAGGCATCCACCGACTACGGACGACTCAATACGGTCGTTCAGCAAAATTTGGAAGCCATACGCGAGGTACGTGCCTATGCCATGGAGGACCGCCAGATACGCGAATTCAATGATGTGGCAGATAGTTTGTGCCGTAACTCCCTCAAAATGATCAAATACCAGCGAGCAGTCATCCCGATTATGGAGGTGGTGACTTCCATCGCTCTGGCGGTGCTGCTGGTGCACGGGAGAGAGAGTAACATGCGGCTTTCGGACTTTTTGGCTCTGGCTGCGGTGCTCTTCATTGCCTTTGATGCCATGAAAAAGGCGGGTAACACCCTCAATCGCCTCAACGGTGCGCAGGGTCCCCTCCAGCGGGTCCAAGAAATTCTCACCACTCCGGATACCATGCCTGATCCGCAGCACCCGATTGAACTCCCGGAGCGCGTGCATGGCGATATCCTCTTCCGCGACGTTTCTTTCGAATACTCCTCCGGTACCCCGGTGTTGCACGACATCAACGTGCACATCCCCGCCGGGCAGGTGGTCGGGTTGGTAGGGACCAGCGGTGCGGGCAAAACGACTTTTGCCAGTCTCATTCCCCGGTTCTACGATGTCACCCGGGGGGCTGTTCTCATTGACGGAATCGATGTGCGCGATATGCGTGTCAAAGACTTGCGCAGTCAACTCTCCCTCGTCGGGCAACATGCCTTGCTCTTTTCCGGTACCATCCGCGACAATATTGCCCTAGGTAACCCCGGTGCCACAGATGCAGAGATACAAGCGGCGGCGAATGCTGCGGCAGTTACTCCCTTCCTAGCCACCCAACCGGCGGGGATGAAAACCAAGGTGGGGGAAGGCGGTAACGGTCTCTCCGGCGGTCAGCGGCAACGCGTAGCTATTGCCCGCGCTTTTGTGAAGGATGCCCCCATCCTCATTCTGGATGAAGCCACTGCTTCGTTGGATGCCGAAAGCGAGAGCGATATTCAGCGCGAGCTGGAATCCCTTTCCCAAGGTCGCACCACGCTCATTGTCGCCCACCGCTTTAGTACCTTGCGCCATGTGCAGCGTATCCTCCTCTTTGATCACGGGCGCATCATCGCCGACGGCTCCCACGAGGAACTCTATGCCACCTCTCCCCTCTATAAAGAGCTTTACGACCGTCAGGGTCTCGATGATACGGACTCGCCGCAAAGCCCATCCCCTGACCGCACGGACGATGCACCCCGTGAGTCCGACGTCACCAATGCGTTCAATTTCTGGGGAACGGAAACAGAAAAGGATGAAGAGTCACAGCTGTCCCAAGAAAAATACGAGCTCCGTGGTGGGCGATGACTTTGCGGCAGGAAGACACGGGGGTGATTAAGTGCGAGGTACGAAGTACGAAGTGAAGGAGTTAGGCGCAACAAGGTTGTGCAGGGAAGTAGGAAGGAGGCAAAGCCAAAACGACGTGCGGGAACTAAATCCATGCGCCCGTGATGCCGAAGCCCCCTTGGTACGCAGAGCGTCTGTGACCCGCATGGGGACTGGCATGGCGGCGTTTCTCGGGAATTTTATTGGGACAGGTGTGATGAAGAGTGAAAAAAAATAGAGGAAAATTTTTCTTTTATCTTGACGATGCAGGAGAAAATTAGTAGAATGAGCACGCTGCGCATGGAATCGCGTGCGCGGTCACGCAACTGAAACCGTCTCGGCTCTATGAACACCTTCAGCAAAGTCAGTCTCTTGGTCACGGCTTCTTCTGCCCTCTTCCTGCCGGCTTGTGGTAGCGGGGGGGGAGAGGGTAAGGATTATTATGTGTCTGTGCAAAGTTTCCGGACAGGGAGCAAGGGATTCTATTTCGCCTCATCGCCGTCGGCGGAGGTTTATGCGGACCCGGGGGGTATGTTCGGAAGGTATTACACCCTTTCAGAGGGGTTCAAGAACCTTATAGGAGTCGGTGCTAACAGCGATGTCGCATACGAGGACGATCCACGTGTGGGCGATGATGCCGGTGTCTACACTCGCGGGTCTTTCAACTGTGGTACTCCGAACGTTGTAGACTTGGGATATTATACGTCCGGCGGGGCTTCCGGTCAGGGCTACCTCTACATTGCTTTCCAAGGTGCGAACGGACCCAGCGATGACGTCGCCCACTTTATGGGGGCGGCCAACCCGAACGATGTGAAGGTGGCGGGTCTGAATGGTACCGCTGACAATTTTTGGCTCGTCCAAGATAGTGCAAGTCAGATACTCCTCGTGACCCTGAATGGAGCCACGATCAAGATCGTGATGAATTTCTCGACAGGGCTCGCGGATGTAAGGCTTGTTGTGGCAGCTGCTGATGATGCCCTGTCGCTCCAAGCGGGCGGGAATATGAATGAACCGCACGTCGAGAATACGAGAACGGGGGAGGTCTACAGTGTGGGTGGTTCTGCGGGCGAGCAGGTTCTTGTGAGGAGGCAGACGGCTTTCTTCGCCGTGGATCGGTGACGCGGGGTGCGGGTTTGGTGCGCTCGCTCGAGCGTGTGGGGATTGCTCCTTCGCTTCGTGTTTCATCTCCACCGGCGTTTCCCTACGGCGGAGTCGCCGCTTTGTGTCGGGCGTTTAGTTTGTTCGGGGCAGACGTGGTGGAAAATGCGTCAGTATAGCACTTTGAGCTTGCGTTCGGAGGACGCCGACTGTAGAATGGCACCTCATTGAACACCGAGCGGGCGAAAGTCGGCTCTACAACGAAACACGCAGAAAGATGGGTCAACAGCATCGTAAAGTTACGAAACGGAGGCGTCGCAGCGCATACCTCAGACGTCGCAAAGAGCAATCCAAGGTCAGCTATACCGGTACGGGCATTCCGATGGCGCGACGGGTTGTGTCCGACGGAGAGGAAGTGGTAACGGAGGTGGTGAAGAAGGCACCGGTCAAGAAGGCATCGGCAGGGAAGTCGGTCGGAGTGGGGGGCGAGGTCGCCGCAGAGTCGAAAGTGAAGAAGGCTCCGGCAAAGAAAGCCCCCGCCAAGAGAGCCCCGAGCAAGAAGGGAGTGAAGGAGGCGAAGGAAGCGAAAGAAGAAAAGGCGGTTAAGGAGGAAGTGGCAGCGGTGCCGGAAGCGAAGGAGAACGAGCCCCAAACACCCCAAGCAGAGTAGGGTGAAGCTTGGGGTGCGAATGCCGGGGGGAGAGGTTGGGAGTGCGGAGTGAATGTGATGGGTAGAGTGGTGGGCGGTCTGCTGTGCGCGGCAATCGTGGGGGGGTGTGCTGCCCCCGTGGAGCGTGCGCCCGCCGTGCTTGCGTCGCCGCTCCCCGCGTGTTTTTGCTATGTGGATGAGGTGGTAGGGGGGGTACGTGTCGACCTCAAATATGCGGGGAACGACAACTTTGTGGGGCGTCCGATCGATGGCTATGCGGGCAAGCGGGCAATCCTACGCAAGGATGCAGCCGTGGCGTTGCGGCGAGCGGCAGAGCAGCTGGAGTCGCAGGGATATGGGCTCGTGATATGGGATGCGTACCGACCGATGCGCGCTTTGCGCGACTTTCGCGACTGGACGGCGGGACCGGATGAGCGTACACGCCCCGTTTTTTTCCCGCGAATCACCAAGAGGGAAATATACGAAAAGAAGTACATAGGCGACAGCTCGGAGCACACGTGGGGCATCGCTTTGGACCTTTCTCTCTATCGCCTCGCGGATGGGGAGTTGGTGGATATGGGGGGAAGGCACGACCTGCTTGACCCTGCCTCCGCCACAGATTCCGAAGAAGTTTCTGCCCGGCAGCGGGCGAACCGGCACCTGTTGCGCGATGCCATGCAACGAGCCGGTTTCGCGAACTATGCCAAGGAATGGTGGCACTACCGGCTCCGCAACTCCCGCCCATGGGCGGCATACGACTTTGTCATTCACGATTGAAACCGCAAACCCTCCCTTGAGAGGGACTTGCCTCTCTTCCCGTTCCCACCCGCAGTGCCCGTTACTCACCACCACTCACTCCACCTCCTGCCTTTCACTCCTCTCCTACCACATACGTCTCCCCCCGGCTTTGCCACTTCGTACTTCCATTCCCCCGCGTCTTCCTGCCGCAAAGTCATCGCCCACCACCAAGCTCGTATTTTTCTTGGGACAGATGTAATCCCTTCCACATCTGTCCCAATAAAATTTTCGAAAAACGCCGCCATGCTAATCCCCATGCGGGTCGCACTCGCTCTGCGTACCAAGGGGGCTTCAACTCCACGGGTGCGTTGATTTATTCCCCTCGCGTTGTTCCGGCTTTGCCTTCTTCCAACTCCCCTGCGCAACTCCGTTGCGCCTAACTCCTTCACTTCGTACTTCGTACTTCGTACCTCGTACTTGATCACCCCCGTGTTTTCCCGCACCAAAGTCCTCGCTCACCACGAAGCCTTTAATTTATTTGGGACAGGTGTGCAGCTGTGAATCCCTTCTTGCCTTGTGCTTGTCTTTTTCGCGGCATGTGTTACAATGAAGACACGGTATGGCGACGACGATATTATCACCGGAATTGGTAGCGCGCACGGTGGCGTTGGCGGAAGAATTTGCGAAGAGTCAGGCTGTGGTATCGGCGCGTGCGCGCATTGGGCTGTTTTATCAAGATGCGGGTGCCACGCAGCTCTTCCGCAAGGTGAGTGAGTATGGTGGACAATTGCACGAGAAGAGAGCGGCGGGGATGCCGCCCGGCGAGAAGGAGCTGGCAGAGTTCGATCGCCTGCGCCGGGAGCTCGTGGATAACCCTCGCTGCAAGGGGTTTCTGGAAGCACGAGAGCAGCTCGACCTCATGTTGTCCACGGTAAATCAATTTTTGTGCTTGGCGATCGACAAGGGGCGCGCTCCCACGGAGGACGAAGTGGCGCAGGCGATGTCTCGCCAAGTGAGTAGTTGCGGCTGCGGCGATCACTGCAAGGGAGAATGCGACGGCGACTGCGAGGGGTGCGGCGATTGCGGCACTTGCCGTGCGCGGGATTGAGCCCCCTTCCGTTCAGGGTACGATTTCGATATGTTCCGCTACCTGCATACGCGTGCGTTCTTCTGCATCGTTCTGGTCGCCGTATGCGTACTTGTGGCGGGCAAGCACTGCTTCGGGGCGGGGGGGGATACCATCGTGGAGGGTCTGGCTGCCGGAGCTCTGCTCTTGTTGGCGGCGGGACTCTTGTGGGCGCGCAAACGCAATGCGGAACTACTGCCGCGAGCATTCATGTTGTGGCGGATTCTGGGCATTGCCGTGTTCTGTTACCTCGCGTGCAATCTCGCGACCAAGCCGTTGATGCTTCCATACTGTGTCCTCTTTGCGGCTGCTTCTCTGTGCTTTCTTTGGTCTCTCCTGAGGGCTTGGTCGCTGCTCCTCCTCTTTCCCTTTTTTGCGCTGGAGTTTGTCCAAATCGCCGGTTACCACCAATACGGTACGCGGATCAATTCGCTTGTGGTGGCAGAAACCTTGGAGGCGTCGGAGGAGGAAGTGTTCGGCTACCTTTCCTCGGGCAACATGCTCATTGCCATCGGTACGCTCGCGGGAAGCCTCGTCCTGTGTATCATCGTATGGCGCGCCTTGCGTAAGTGCAGCAGCCGTCTCTCCCTCGCTAATGCCGGTTTCCTTTTTGCCCTGTTGGCTTTGCTCTCCTGCCTGTGTGTGTCGACTGAACGTCGCAACCGAGATATTTTTTGGCCGTTCAACGAAGTTTACGACATCACGGCGGCTTGGTCTGAGGCTATCTTCCACAATCATGCCACGATCAGGCAGGTCGAAGCCCTTTCATCGCCGACGGAGCAGTCTTCCTCTCTGCACACTCTGCACGGCGGTGAGGGGGTGGTTCTCGTGGTTCATATCGGTGAGAGTGTCCGAGCAGATCGTTTAAGTATCAATGGGTATGAACGAGACACGACCCCCTTCCTGCGTTCGTGCCCGCATCTGATTAACTTCCCGGACTGCATTTCCGTCGCCTGCGATACTTGCCAAGCTCAGATTGCCATTCTCACCGACGCGCGCCGCGATATCTATGAAAAGGACCCCGCCATGCAGCCCCATACAGGCTCCGTGCTCGAGCTTTTTGCTGCCCACGGCTTCCGCGTGTGCTCTTTTTTCGGAAGACGCATTGCCACTCATTTGAAGTACGATAGGGTGGTACGCTTGCTCACGCGCTGTGATTCGGAGCGTTACCATGCCCCCGGCAGCCCTTGGACCACAGTCCCGCAGATCGCTGACTCCCTCCGCCGCGCTCCACGCGGGCAGAACTCTCTCATTTTCATCAACAACGAGGGAAGTCATACCCCATTTTCTCATTACGATAAGGAACACCCGCCCTTCCTTCCGGCGTGCCCGAGTTTTGAAAACCCGGCGGACAACGCCGTAAGCGTCAATAACGCCTACGATAATACGGTGCACTACACGGATGAGTTTATCCGCCGAGTCACCCACCTCCTCGCCGGTCGTCCGTGGCTTTACCTTTACATCAGTGACCACGGGGAATACCTCGGACACGACGGAATATGGGGGCGCGCCGCCCTCGGCGAAAGCGGGCGCGATTACCACAGCACCACCGGCTGCCGAGTCGCTATGTTCTTTCTTTACTCCCCGGAATTCGAGCAACTCCACCCTCACTTTGCGCAAGCTCTGCGCTCTCTGCGGTCTCATTCCCACCTGCTGGTAGGTCAAGAACATATTTTCCATACTCTTTTGGGTTTGTTCGACCTGCGTACCCCTTGGTACAACCCCGACCTCGACCTCTCCTCCCCCTCCCCCCAACCTTACCAAGGTCCCAGACCCTAGCTGCGCATCATACCCTCTCTGCCGTAACGTACGAGGTGCCACGCTTGCGCACCTCCGGTGTTTATTGGGACGCATACGGGCAACTGGGGAGAAATGGGCTTGCCCGTGAGGGGGACGGATGGTATGATGCGGAATATGCGAGAGCAGGGGTCCGATCACGAGATATACGCGCATCATAATGATGCCGGAGCTTGGGAACCGTTGTACGGAGCTGGTGGGCACGCAGAGCTCACGTGGAAGGTGATGGAGTCGTTTGCCCCGATATTCGCACCGGAGGTGCTGAGTGTCGAGGCGGACGTGCGCTGTCGACACATCCTAGCGGTGGCGCATGATATGGGCAAGGCGAGTGAGGAATGGCAGCGATACCTGCGGGATTCCGTTGCTGGGCGTGCGTCGTATTTGGTTGACCATAAGATGGCTGCGGCGAAATGGTCGCAGGATGCGCTTCCTTCTTCGTGGGGAGCGGTGATGGCGTATGCGTTCTATGGTCACCACTCGGGGTTACCGAATGGGACAGATATGTTCGGTGCCCTAGCAAAGGAGACCATTTGCCCGGAGGTGCGTGAGATGATGCCGGAGGAGCTGCGTGGCAAGCTCGAATTACAGCTGTTCGATCAGAATCCTTTCTTCAGGTTGCCGAGGGATGTCCCAAAGTGCATCCAAAGGGCGGTGCAAGGGGAAATTGCTTTTTCCTATATCATGGTAGTGCGAATGCTGCATTCGTGTCTCGTCGATGCAGATCGGACGGCAACGGCATTGTTCATGGGGAAGTTGAAGAAGTGGTCTACGCCGTGTGCATCCATGGAGACACTGAGTGAGCGGTTGGAAGGGTATTTGCGGGAGAAGGAGGGAGGTGCGTCCGGTACCATCAACGAATTGCGCCGCGAAATTCACTCGGCTTGCTATGCTGCGGCTGAGGAGGGGACGGGGGTGCCGCCTGTTTACCGTTTGAATGTGCCTACCGGTGGCGGCAAGACGCTTTCTTCGCTCAGTTTTGCTCTCCGGTATGCGGTGTTGCACGGTAAGAAACGTGTCATTTACGTGATCCCCCTTACGAGCGTCATCGAACAGGTCGCTGCCCAATTCCGCATGGCTCTGGAAGATTTAGGAACGGCAAACGTCCTAGAGCATCACAGCAACGTGAGTGAAGAAAACGAGGGCAAAAGGCACATTTCCGAAGACGGAGATGAAGACAACTATTGCGTGTCCGAAAACTGGGACATCCCGATAGTTGTAACCACCGCCGTACAGTTTTTTGAGTCTCTCTTTTCCGACCAAAATCGCCGCTGCCGCAAGTTACACAATATCGCGCAGTCGGTCATCATTTTTGATGAAGCGCAGACCCTGCCTGCTTTGATGCTCGCCCCCTGCATCGCCACGATCAAAGCTTTACAGCATGTATTCGGTTGCACTCCGGTACTCTGCACCGCCACCCAACCGGCTTTTATCCGTACAGAGGAGTTCCCGATTGGCTGGGATGCGGCGGAGTCGCGGAGTCTCATCGGCAAGAAGCTCGAAGCGCGTTTGCGGCGCGAGATGAAACGCGTGGATGTCGTAAACCTCGGGCACAAACACAAAGGTGACATTGCGGAGCATTTCCTCACTTCCGGTGCGCAGTCGGCTCTCTTTATCGTGAATTTCACGCGCCAAGCGCAGGAGCTCTTCATGGAGCTGAAGGAGTACCGGGGCGAAAATCTGTACCACCTTTCCGCTCGGATGTGTCCGGCTCATCGTACTAGAGTGTTGACCGATGTTTGCCGGTGCCTAGATGAGGGGAAGCCCACCGTGCTGGTGGCTACACGCATCGTAGAAGTCGGTGTAGATATCTCCTTCCCTGTCGTTTACCGCGACCGCTGTGGTCTAGACTCTCTCGCTCAATCCGCCGGTCGTTGCAACAGAAACGGTGAACTCCCCATAGGTAAGGTGTTCTTTTTCCACGACGATGAGTGTAAGTTGAAGGTGAGCAATATGGCTGATTTGCTTGTTGGTGTTCAGGTTATGGAACGCAATATACTGCCGGGCATGGGAAAAAACATGGACAGAATATTCGATGCGGACGTCATTGAGGAGTATTTTCGCTTTTTTTACTTGGGTATGCAGGAATTGAATAAAGAGGAGGAATACAAGGCAGTTCAGTGGCTCATGGAGAGGGTTGGACGCGGGGAATCAAAGGTGCATGCTTGGAAATTCCAAGAGATAGCGGAGTTGTTCAAAATGATTCCTGATAAGCAATACAATCTCATCATTCCGTACGGTGATGAAGGCAAAGAGTTGTGTGATCGTTTGTGTAACATGTGTCGCCACGAAATCATGCCTAGGCGCGAGGATTACCGCAAAATACAGAGATTTTCTGTTTCCGTGTATCCTCGGGAATGGAAGACTCTCCCGAAAAAGCCCGTGCACAGGGATGCAGGTCTCATGATGTTGGCTGATTCCGCGTTTTATGATGCAGATAAAGGCTTATTACGGGAACCAATCGACTGCAATTACGTTTTTTAACAATGATGGACGTGTTTACTCCTTGGGGTGTGGTATAGTTTTGGGGATCCTGGGCGTTCCTGAATGTGAGAACGACTAAGTAGGAACTTGTGTCTGAGCGGGAAAAAATGATGGAAATAGTGAGGAAACAGAATTTTTTTCTTCCAAGTTGGAAGCACACGTGCTAATCTCTGATTGGTTACGGGCAGGGGAACAATCTAGCGGACACCATGTCATACGGAATTTCACTACATGTATGGGGAGAGTACGCATGCTTTACGCGTCCGGAACTGAAGGTTGAACGTGTGAGTTACGAGGTGATGACCCCTGCTGCGGCGCGTGGCATTCTTTCCGCCATCTACTGGAAACCGGAATTCCGGTGGGTCGTTGACCGCATTCGTGTGCTCAAGCCAATACGCATGACACAGGTGCGTCGGAATGAGGTCAGTGACAAGGCAGTGGTGCCGTCTGCCGCTGTGCTGCGAGGACTGAAAGCCGGGGTTACTCCCTTTTTTATTGAAGAGAGACGTCAGCAGCGTGCCGCTACCGTACTCAAGGATGTTGGTTATGTGATTGATGCATACGTGGAGGTGGTTCATGAGGCGGGTGGCATCAACGCTGTGGCAAAACACTTGGAAGTATTCAAGCGTCGCGCCCAAAGGGGACAGTGTTTCTACCAACCCTGCCTTGGGGTACGCGAGTTTCCGGCGATGTTCGAGCTCGTGGAGGACGCATCCGATCTACCGGATGAACTCGCCGGTCGCGATCGCAATCGTTCCTTCGGTCTCATCTTCTACGATATGGTCTACCATGATGATAAGAATGGCAGGATTATTTGCGCTCACACCCGCAGGGCTCAAACGGCAACTCCCCATTTCTTCATGGCAAGGTTGAAGGATGGCGTGATGAATGTGCCCAAATTAAGAGAGACTTTATCATAAGTAATGATTCTTAGCGAATTATATAATCTGTACAAGCGTCTCGTGGATGATGACGCTGGTTTGCCTTCCCTAGGGTGGACTAAGCGGCGCGTGTTGTTTCGTATTGTACTAAATGCGGAAAAACCGAAAATACAAGTAACGAGAACGGACATGATTGTTCCCGGAGGAAAGAGGACATCGGGACATAGCCCGTATTTTTTGTGCGATACCTGTGAATACATCTTGGGAATAGGAGTGGAGGGTGTAACGGAGCGATCCCAAAAAAGGCATGAACTATTTGTTGAGAAGCATCTCAACCTTGGAGCGAAAATAAAATCTGATGCGTATAGGGCTCTGTGCTCTTTCCTCCAAAATTGGAAAGCAGATCAACTGGAATCAGTCTTGCACGAGTCAAGTATTGAATTTTCTGACGTGAGTTCAGGATTTGGGATTTTCTATTACCGAGACCGTGATGTACATGCGGACGGAGAGATTCGTAAGTGGTGGGATGAAAATGGCTATGATTGGTGGTGGAATACAGGGAACTGCTGTGAAAATACAGGGGTATGCTTAGTGACGGGAGAAGTCAAACCGATCGCGAGAATCCATGAGGTGCCTATCGTGGGAATATCAGATAAGAATGCCGCATTGGTGTCATTCAATCGTAGTGCGTTCTTGTCGTACGGTAAAGACCAGTGCGGGAATGCGCCCGTTAGTAGGGAAGCTGCGCATGGTTATGCATGTGCCCTCAATTATTTGTTGTCCGGCTCTCGTACAATCAGGTTAGAGAATTGGACGCAGGAGAGAAGTCAGAAACGTAAGAGGAAGGGAAGTGTTGATAAGCTCATATTTTGGACGGATGCCCCGAGAGGAGACTCGGAAATCAAGGACATTTTTGTAGGTGCCTCCAATGACCCAGACATACTCAAGGTGCCTGAAGATCAGGCTTTAGTAGAAAGGGTGGAGGATTGGCTTGGACGAATCGCAAAGGGACTTACACCCGTAGAGGGCGAAGAATGGGAAGAATGGAAGGGAACCCATTTTTATGTACTAGGGTTGTCACCAAACTCTGCTCGGCTATATGCCAGATTCTTCTATCAGTCAAGTTTAGCAGAATGGTGCGAGCGGTTGGTCGATCACTTTAAAGCTATGGAGTTGCGACGTTACGGTGACTTAAAAAAGCCGTATGAAGTGACACCCTGCCGTGTTCTCCGTGAAATACGATGTAATTCTCCGCATTATATGGATTCTCTGTTGGGATCCATATACCACAGAACTCCCTACCCGAATGGTGTTGCAGTAGAGGTCATAAGGTATATTAAACTCCTATCAAGGAGAGAACGCGATGATGAAAAGAATCAAAGCAAAAAGGGAAGGTATCAACATCTGGGGAGGCTCTATATACCATGCTCTTTTCTCAAGGCGTGGCTTACCCGCAGGAATCCTTCTAACAACAAACTACAACCGATGTTAAACGAAGATAATGACCATCCGGGATACGTTCTAGGAAGGCTTTTTGCCGCCTTTGTAGCGGCGCAGGAACACGTATTACCTGGACTAAACCGAACAATGCAGGATTCATTTTACGGAAGTGCTTCTACTGCTCCGGCGGTTGTATTTCCCAAGATCATGAAACTACATCAGCATCATTTGAGTATCATGAAAGAGGGCAGTCGTATATACTACAAAAAGCTTGTTCAAGAAATTAGTAATAAATTAAGGGATATTTTTCCAAAACACTTGAATTTGGAAGAGCAGGGCTATTTTGCCTTGGGTTTTTACCAGCAAACCTATGCAATATACACGAAAAAATAACAACCACACCGTACACACAGAAAATGAATGATAAAACCAGACTCAAACGAATTGATTTCGTATTACTCTATGATGTGACAGACGCAAATCCTAACGGGGACCCTGACGCTGGGAACATGCCTCGTATTGATGTTGATTCGAATTTGGGAATTGTCACGGATGTGTGTCTGAAGCGTAAAATACGTAATTATATTGATATCCTCCGAACGTGCAAAGGTGAAGATTTTAATTTTTCACAAAGGTACGAGAGCTCGGAAAAGAAATGCGAGATATTTGTCAAGGAAAAGGCAATACTGAACAAGCAACAGGAACGTGCTGCAGATGCGTTAACTGATTTGAGGAAGGAAGTGAACCAAGAGAACAAGAAAGCTTGGATGTGCGCAAATTTTTATGACATACGGACATTCGGAGCTGTAATGTCGACGGGGACTGATAAAGGAAAGGGAGGAGAGGGTGGCGAGTCTGACGAGAGTGCAGGCAATGAAGAAGACAAGGGAAGAGGAAAAGGAAAGAAAAAAGGAAAAGATACCAAGCCTTTGGCGAACTGTGGGCAAGTGCGTGGTCCTGTGCAAATCTCGTTTTCGCGTTCAGTCGATCCAATTCACTCGCAGGAGTATTCCATCACCCGTTGTGCTGTTACTAAGGAAGCAGATGAGGGCGATACTCACCAAAAGGAGCGTACTATGGGATACAAATACGCCGTGCCGTATGCGTTGTACATGGCGAAGGGGAGCATCAATCCCTTCTTCGCGGCGCAGACCGGTTTCGATGAAGCGGACCTAGAATTACTGAAGAAAGCGTTGGTACACATGTTTGATTTCGACGCATCGGCAGCGCGTCCGGCGGGTTCGATGGTCATGCGCAGGGTTCTCTTCTTTGTGCACGACAGTGAACTGGGTTCGGCACCTGCGCATAAGCTCTACGAGTGCGTGAAAGTGAGCAAGAAGGAGGGAGTAGATGTACCGCGCAGCTACACCGATTATGACGTGCAGATAGCACCGCTGCCTGCGGGAGTGAAGCTCGAGGACATCACCGAACAGGTCTGATGCAGGACGCGGAGGTCCCTATCTCGGCGTTGTCGCATTATGTGTACTGCTCGCGACAGTGTGCACTCATCCACGTTGAGCGTGAGTGGTCGGAGAATGCGCTTACTACGTTCGGTCGCATTGAGCATGAACGGGTGGACTCCGGGGAGAGTACCCTGCGTGACGGCATACGTACGGTGCGTACCCTGCATTTGGTGAGCAAACGTTTAGGGATATGGGGTGTGGCGGATGCCGTGGAGTACACGGTGGAGGGTCCGCCGCGCGTCACTCCGGTGGAATACAAGCATGGGCGTCCGAAGCTGCATCGAGCCGATGAGGTACAGCTCTGTGCTCAGGCACTTTGTTTGGAGGAAATGCACGGGACGCGTGTGGAACAAGCCTATCTGTACTACCACGGCACGCGTAAACGCCATCCGGTGCCGCTCACCCCGGAACTGCGAGCCGAAACGGAGCGAGTCATCGTCGAGACGCGACATCTCATCGAAAGCGGTACCCTGCCGTCAGCCGAGCGGCATGCCGGGTGCGACGCGTGCTCGCTCGTCGACATCTGTTTACCCCTCACCCGCCGCCGGTCGGTGGCTGCGTTCAATAAAGCGGAGTTTGCCGCACTGCTCGATTCCCATGAAGAAACACCTTAACACGCTTTTCATTACCACGGAAGATACGTGGCTGGCATTGGATGGCGAGACGGTTTCCGTGCGCATGCCGGGGCGCGAGATTGTGCGTGTCCCTTTGGTGAATCTAGAGGCTATACAGACCTTCGGGTGGAATATCATGGCTACGCCACAGCTCATGGCACATTGTGCGGAGTGCAACGTGCATATCTCGTTTTGTTCACCGCACGGTAGGTTCTTGTGTCGTGTTACTGGCTACGCTCCCGGTAACGTGTTGCTGCGGCGTGCTCAATATCGGCTGGCGGATGACCCCATTGCCTCTGTGTCTATAGCGCGTGAGATCGTTGCAGCCAAAATTCTCAATGCCCGCACGGTGTTGCTGCGCGTGGGGCGCGATTACAGCGAGCGGGCGGCGGCTTTGCAGGGCAGTGCGCGTGCTTTGGCTGGCTACGTGCAGCAGGCTCGTCAAGCTTCAAGTGCCGCCCAATTGCTGGGTGTTGAAGGTGCTGCCGCAGAATGTTATTTCTCCGCCTTCCCTCTTTTCCTCCTTTCGGACGAGTGGGTTTTCAGTGCGCGAAACCGCAGACCGCCCCTCGACCCGGTCAATTCACTATTGTCTTTTGTATATACTCTCTTGACCGCTGATTGTAAATCGGCTCTGGAGGCTGTTGGCCTCGACCACGCCGTGGGTGTGTACCACAGGGAGCGACCGGGTCGTCCCGCGCTCGCTCTGGACCTCATGGAGGAGTTTCGCGCCCCTTTAGCTGATCGTGCCGTGCTGACTCTGCTCAACCGTAAGCAACTTTCCCCACGTGACTTCGTCCGTGAAGAAGGTGGTTTTGTGCGACTTTCGGATGATGCTCGCAAGCTCGTGATTACGACTTGGCAGGAACGGAAAAAGACCGAAGTGTTACACCCTTTCCTCCAAGAAAGAATGACTATCGGAATGCTGCCGCACATTCAGGCGCGCCTCCTCGCGCAGCACATCCGTGGTACTCTCGATGCGTATCCTCCCATGCTCTGGAAATAACTTTTATGCTCTACCTCATCAGCTACGATGTCTCCACTGAATCCCCTGCCGGGCGTCGCCGCCTCCGCCGTGTCGCCAAGCTCTGCGAAGACTACGGCACTCGTGTCCAAAACTCTGTGTTCGAATGCGTGCTCGAATATGCCGACTTCATCCGACTCAAACAGCAGCTCTCAGACATTATCGAGGCGGAGGAAGACAGCCTGCGTTTTTATCCCCTCGGGAAACACGGTCGCGACAAGGTCATCCATGTCGGCGTTGTTCGCGGCATTGATGTAGAGTCCCCCCTCATCCTCTGACATGGATGCTTCGCCTTCACCGCGAACGGGGTGATGTCATGGCTATCACGCGAGGTTCGCGCTGCCGTTTCTTTCCCCCCGCCCTGTATCTTGACATCTCCGGTCTCTACCGTGTAATCCACCGGAATTCACACGGTAAGAGGTATTTTGTTATTCTCTGTCTCGGGGGACCTTCTCGCTAGATCATTCCCTCCTTTCCTCGCACCCTCTCCCTTCTCAATTTGTTATTGTCTCCATTCGCGGAACCTTTTTCCTTCCCTTTTACGCTGAATGTATGTATAATCACCCTGTCGCCCCCTACACGGGGGCGTGAGTTGAAACGCTGTCCACGAACTCTCATAGAACCCGGAAAACGTCGCCCCCTACACGGGGGCGTGAGTTGAAACAGCAAAGAAGAAATGATAATACCTTTGAAACCCTCGTCGCCCCCTACACGGGGGCGTGAGTTGAAACAATGTGCGGTGTAGCTGGTGACCACGCGAAAGCCGTCGCCCCCTACACGGGGGCGTGAGTTGAAACCGAAGTGCACACTTGTACCCGCTGTTACGCCGGGTCGCCCCCTACACGGGGGCGTGAGTTGAAACTTGTGCAGGAAGAATACCTTGGATTCATGGTTGGTCGCCCCCTACACGGGGGCGTGAGTTGAAACAGTACTAGATGTGGTGCATATTATACCGCACACCGGTCGCCCCCTACACGGGGGCGTGAGTTGAAACTTACCCCCCAGCAGCCTCGCTCCTGCATCGAGCCGTCGCCCCCTACACGGGGGCGTGAGTTGAAACAATGTACTTAGTATCATAGACTGATACCTTGTAATGTCGCCCCCTACACGGGGGCGTGAGTTGAAACGGCACCACGGTGCTACGCCCCGAAGGGCAGTCCGTCGCCCCCTACACGGGGGCGTGAGTTGAAACCATCTCCAACTCGGTATCGGCGTCATCCTAGCTTGTCGCCCCCTACACGGGGGCGTGAGTTGAAACACCTATCCGATGTAATCCACAAACACGCAGAGCGGTCGCCCCCTACACGGGGGCGTGAGTTGAAACTACTTCAACGCCTCAAACGCCGCCCTCGCTTTCGTCGCCCCCTACACGGGGGCGTGAGTTGAAACTCGTTAGCCGGAAGAAGACTCTTCGTAGGTTTATGTCGCCCCCTACACGGGGGCGTGAGTTGAAACATCATCGTAATCCTTCCTTCCCATGTTGTATTTGTCGCCCCCTACACGGGGGCGTGAGTTGAAACATAGCGTTGGTCTTTGTTTAAGATGCTCGTGATTGTCGCCCCCTACACGGGGGCGTGAGTTGAAACAGTTAAGTATACACATATCAGCATACATATACAGTCGCCCCCTACACGGGGGCGTGAGTTGAAAC
Source organism: uncultured Akkermansia sp. (assembly GCA_964424645.1). Lineage (GTDB taxonomy): Bacteria > Verrucomicrobiota > Verrucomicrobiia > Verrucomicrobiales > Akkermansiaceae > Akkermansia. The sequence goes on from CAYRJI010000010.1 coordinate 26,556, forward strand.
CCCTCGCTCTCCTTGCCTTTACAGGCAGGTGAGGTCGCCCCCTACACGGGGGCGTGAGTTGAAACCCCCTATCACAATGGGAATACTTACCGGGCGCGTTGGTCGCCCCCTACACGGGGGCGTGAGTTGAAACTGCCACGGGGAAGAATGACACGCGCACGCACGGGGTCGCCCCCTACACGGGGGCGTGAGTTGAAACCCACTCGTCCTCACGTGCGGGGTGGACTGTCAACAGTCGCCCCCTACACGGGGGCGTGAGTTGAAACATCCACCGCCGAGGCTACGCCTCCACCAAAGAAATGTCGCCCCCTACACGGGGGCGTGAGTTGAAACCTCGAGGCTGACAACTCGACCGTGGACATGCTCGTCGCCCCCTACACGGGGGCGTGAGTTGAAACACAATCGTCCCCTCATTACCATCGGTGTAATGTCGCCCCCTACACGGGGGCGTGAGTTGAAACTTTTCCACTGGCGGAACGGGACTCCGGCTTGACCGCGTCGCCCCCTACACGGGGGCGTGAGTTGAAACTACTGACTCGCCACAACCCCCGCGCCATAGTCAGGTCGCCCCCTACACGGGGGCGTGAGTTGAAACATCTCCAAAAATTCTTGGGTTCCCGCCTCAAAAGTCGCCCCCTACACGGGGGCGTGAGTTGAAACCACTATCACATAAACTATCCATTCCCCATGACCTCGTCGCCCCCTACACGGGGGCGTGAGTTGAAACTTGAAGGAAAGAAGTGAAAAAGAATGGAAGCGGGGGATAAGTCGCCCCCTACACGGGGGCGTGAGTTGAAACTTGAAGTCCAGTGCCGCCGACTCGTCATACTCGGTCGCCCCCTACACGGGGGCGTGAGTTGAAACATAGGTAGAGGAGCCCCGAAGCGGTAGAGCCGGTCGCCCCCTACACGGGGGCGTGAGTTGAAACTCGGTCGTAGCGTACTCCTCCCGGGCGCGGACGGATGTCGCCCCCTACACGGGGGCGTGAGTTGAAACCCCCGGGAAATCTCAATGGTTTCCCGTTAAAGAGTCGCCCCCTACACGGGGGCGTGAGTTGAAACC
>CAYRJI010000010.1:27717-34747 GCA_964424645.1 uncultured Akkermansia sp.
TGCGCGAGGAGAAAAGTGCCCGGTCGCCCCCTACACGGGGGCGTGAGTTGAAACCTCGCAAATGTTGCGCGAGGAGAAAAGTGCCCGGTCGCCCCCTACACGGGGGCGTGAGTTGAAACCGTCATGTCTCGGGGCGACCGTTGAGACCGTACGTCGCCCCCTACACGGGGGCGTGAGTTGAAACGATGTGCTCCCGGACGGAGGAAAAAATCCATCTCGTCGCCCCCTACACGGGGGCGTGAGTTGAAACAGCAGCTCGCCTACAAATCGTGGAAGGAGTCGGGGTCGCCCCCTACACGGGGGCGTGAGTTGAAACAGGCAGTTGCTTCATAATTGCCCGGATGAGGCTGTCGCCCCCTACACGGGGGCGTGAGTTGAAACACATACGGCGCAAAAGCGTTGGTCTGCATCTGCGTCGCCCCCTACACGGGGGCGTGAGTTGAAACATAATCGCGCGGATGAGGCTGAGGGAGTCGCCCTGTCGCCCCCTACACGGGGGCGTGAGTTGAAACATTTTTTTTGGTATTTTTTAAGGCATTTGTCCATGTCGCCCCCTACACGGGGGCGTGAGTTGAAACGTTCTTGACAATGAGTTTCATGCGAGAATTTTGGGGTCGCCCCCTACACGGGGGCGTGAGTTGAAACGGCGCAGGATAAGCCGCCGCTGCCGCCGAGTTTGCGTCGCCCCCTACACGGGGGCGTGAGTTGAAACTAAAAAAAATGAAAAAATTAAGAAAAAAGTCTTGGTCGCCCCCTACACGGGGGCGTGAGTTGAAACCGCTGCCGGGAGCGCGGCGAGTTACGAGTACTGGAGTCGCCCCCTACACGGGGGCGTGAGTTGAAACTGCGAAGGGTGCCATTGACCTCGCTAAGTCTTTACTGTCGCCCCCTACACGGGGGCGTGAGTTGAAACCCCTCATCCCCTGTGTGCGATACGATCTGCACAGTCGCCCCCTACACGGGGGCGTGAGTTGAAACGGGAGCGGGGTCGGCTCAAAAGTGGGCGTCGCGGTCGCCCCCTACACGGGGGCGTGAGTTGAAACTTAATAATGCGGATGTTATGACGGACGAGAACGGTCGCCCCCTACACGGGGGCGTGAGTTGAAACTCCGCCTCCTCGACCTCGTCAAGCGCAAGTCCCAGGTCGCCCCCTACACGGGGGCGTGAGTTGAAACAAAGACAAGGCGGGGATTAGCAGACAGCGACTTGTCGCCCCCTACACGGGGGCGTGAGTTGAAACGATAAATTTTAGAAGAACGGGAAGCGTCAAATTGTCGCCCCCTACACGGGGGCGTGAGTTGAAACGTTTGGCCTTTGGTAAATTCCCGAGCCGGGAAGTCGCCCCCTACACGGGGGCGTGAGTTGAAACCTCGAGAAATTTGGGGCATGCTACGCATCGGATGGTCGCCCCCTACACGGGGGCGTGAGTTAATATAAAGTCAACACAATGTACTGCGGTAGCGACAAAGGTGCACAACTGTCCCAAGAAAATTTTCGAGAGACGCCGCAATGCTAATCCCTATGTGGGTTACAGACGCTCTGCGTATTAGGAGGGCATTAATCCCACGACCGCATGGATTTGATCTCCACTCATCGTTCCCACTTTGCTTCCTTCACTTCCCCTTGCGCAACCTTGTTGCGCCTCACTCCTTCACCTCGTACTTCGTACTTAATCACCTCCCCGTTTCCCTGCTGCAACGTCATCACCCACCACTAGGTCTTTAATTTATTTGGGACAGATGTGGTTGTCTTTGCATCTTGCTCATCTTTGGGCTTGCTTTTTTCTTTGTTTCTCATACAATGGACTGCGTCGTGTAATGGGCTGTGGTTTATCGCACACATTTGTGGGACTCCGGAAAGTGATTCTTGCCCTTTTAAGTGTGTGGTGTATTGAGGAACGGCTGGTTGGGACGGTCGAGCATTGTTCGCATCATGTGTAATCAAGGAGAAATGCCTGTGTTGTCAGACCTCGGGGAGCGGGCGATACTTTCGCGACTCATGGAGCTGCTTCCCGCAGAGCAGAATGGATTACTTCTGGGACCGGGGGATGACTGTGCGTTGGTTGTCCGCGATGCCCGGTGGGATACCCTGCTCAAGACCGATGTGGTGGCGGAGGGTATCCATTTTACGACGGATACGAACCCGCATCTCATCGGGCGCAAGGCACTGGCACGGGTGCTCTCGGATGTCGCCGCCATGGGGGGAATACCGGAGCACGCGCTTATCACGCTGCTGGCACACCCGAGTTGCCCCATGCAACGGTTAGAGGGTGTGTATGCGGGACTCTCTGAGCTGGCAAACGCTTACCACGTAGATATTGCGGGAGGAGAAACCTCCTCCTTACCCACGCCGGGACTCATCGTCAACGTGGCACTTACCGGCAAGGTGGAGCACGGGCGGGCATTCCTGCGCAGTGGGGGAGAGCCGGGGGATGTCCTCTGTGTTTCCGGACCACTGGGCGGCTCCTTCCCGAGCGGACGACACCTTTCGTTCACCCCGCGACTGGAGCTCGGACGCGCTCTGCAAACGGCGTTGCCCCGTCCGCATGCCGCCATGGACCTCTCTGATGGTTTGGCTGCCGACTTGCCGCGATTGGCACAGGCGAGCCGCTGCGGGTACATTGTGCGGGAGGAGCTGTTGCCTCTGCAGCCGGGGTGCACGCCCCGACAAGCTCTCTGCGACGGGGAGGATTACGAGCTCCTGCTCGCTCTGCCGCCGGATGGGGCGGACGCGCTGTGCGCGCAATTCGGGCTCACGCGCATCGGGGAGCTCACCGCCGGTGATTCCGGTTCCTTGGGGCATGGATGGCAACATTTTTCAGCTACTCCTCGCGCATGAACGCCACTCAAATCCGCGACGTGCTGGAGCGTTTCGGCATAACGCCCTCCAAAGCTCTGGGGCAGAACTTTTTGATCGACGAAAATATCGCGCGACGCATCGTGGACATGCTCGAGATAGAGCCGCAGGATTGTGTCGTGGAAGTCGGACCGGGTGCCGGTTCCCTGACCGAGCTCGTGGCACCCCTCTGCCGCAAGCTCATACTCGTGGAGTACGATGCCCGCCTCGCCGAGTACCAGCGCACCCGCTGGGCAAATGATCCGCATGTGGAAGTGCACCGGGCTGACGCCGCCCAATGGGACCCCCGTTGTCTCTACCCCGAGCAACCTGTCAAGTTCTTGGGCAATCTCCCGTACTCCTCCGGCGGGGCTATCCTCGCCAATTTCCTGCACAGTGCCGGTCCGTGCTGCCGCGCGGTGGTCACGCTGCAAAAGGAATACGTGGACCGGATACTCGCGAAACCCGGTGACGAGGCGTACGGATTACTCTCCCTGCGCATGCAGATGAATTGGGAAGGGACGCAGGCGCGCACGGTACCGCCCTCCGCCTTTCGCCCTCAACCGAAAGTCGATTCGGCTGTGTTGGTACTCACGCCGCGCGATGAAAGGAGTCTGCCGGTCTTCGACCACCGACTCATGGACGAGCTCATGCGCCGCTGCTTCGCCAACCGACGCAAGCAGATGCGCAAGCAGCTCCCCGCGACTCCGCCTTGGCAGCAAATCGCCGCGTCTCTCGGAATATCCCCCACAGCCCGCCCGGAGGAGGTGAGCCTGCGGCAGTGGGTGATGCTCACTCGCGCGTACGACCCAAACCCCTTGGCTGTTATTCCCCAGCGCGATACGGAGCTCCTTGATGTGGTCGGTGAGCAGGACTACCCGCTGCGCCGGGCAACCCGGCGGGAGATACATGAGCGGGGGTTCATCCACCGCGCCGTGCACATCCTCGTATTCAACAAAAACGGTGATTGTTTGCTGCAAAAACGTTCCCTGCTCAAGGATACCCACCCCGGACTCTGGGATTCGTCCGCCGCCGGGCACGTCGATGCCGGGGAAAGCTACGAACAAGCCGCCCGTCGGGAGCTTGCCGAAGAGCTGGGGATTTCCTCGCCCATCCCCCTGACTCCTCTCGCCAAACTGCCCCCATCCCCCGCCACCGGCATGGAGCATGTGATGCTCTACACCGCACACTACGACGGCAAAATACATTTCCCCGCCGCAGAGATATCTGCCGTTATTCCCTTCCCCCTCCCCCTCGTGCACACTTGGATGCAACGCCGACCGCAAGACTTCGCATCTGCGCTCCCATATTTGTTTCGGGAAAGTAAAACGTTTGGTGGTGGGCGATGACTTTGCTTTATTTGGCTAGGACGAAGCGCACGGAGGTCACGATGGAAGCAGCGGTGGGGAGACCGTTTTTTTTGGCGGGGTAGAAGAGCCAGTGGCGGAGCACCCAATCTTTGGCGGATGAATCGAATTGTGAGTGACCGCTGCTCTGTAGAATTGTTACGGAAAGGGGTTGACCGGAGGGGGCGAGGGTGACACGGAGGCGTACGGTGCCTTCAATGCCGCTCTGACGGAGTGCTGCGGGATAGGGGGGAGGGGGCGCGGTGCGGTAGGTCGGCGGGGTGAAGGATTCCGGGGATGAGGGCGTCGGGGCATGGTGCGGGGCAGGGGAGGATGTGGTGGCAAGCGGTGCCGAATGGGGAGAACGGCGGCGGCGCGGGATGGGGGGAGGGGAGGGCTCTTCCGTGGCTTCGGGGGTGACATCCGTGCTGAAGGGGTCGAGGGAGGGAGTATCCGGCGGCGGAAGCGGGGTGGACTCCGCGAGTTCAGGGGGCTGCACGGACAGAATGAGCACGGGCGGCGTCCATGGGGGAGGTGTTGCCCGGAAGTTCGGAAGCGCGGGCGGAGGGGGCGGAGGCGAGGGAGGGGACGCCGGTGACGAAATGGCGATTTGGATGGCGTTTCCGGGCGAGGAGGTGACGGACGGACGGACGGTGTACCACGCCAGCAGGGCGGTTCCTATGCCCAAGATAGCCATCGTGCAGAGAAAAGCCCGTACCGCTGAGCCGCCGGGCGATGAATTAGGGCGCGACCCAGATGGTGTGGTTGTCAACGGCATCGACGTAATAACCGGGGACGGGCGGGATGTGGATGCGTGGGGAGTGGAGGACGTGGGCGCGGGATTCCTGCCAGCCGGGGAGCCAGACGGCGAGCTCGCGAACGAGAGAGTCCACGCGGGCGAGAGCTCGGGCGAGGGATGCGACGTCCGGAGCGGCAGCGTAGGCGGCGAGGGCGGCGTCCACGCGAGGGTCACGCAGACCGAAGGGGGCTTCATCGCCTGAGGCGGCGGAGTGAAAGTAGCGGGCGGGGGCAGGCAGAGGGAAAGCCGGGACGGTAGCCCAGAAAGTCAGTTCGTGTTCGCCGTCGCGGACACATTGCGCGCAGCTCTGCCAAGGGAGAGGAGAAGGGACGAGGTCAACCCCGCAGGCACGCGCGCTTTCCCGCAGGATTTCCACGAGGGTACTGACTTTCTGGGAGGGGACGTAGGTGAGGTGCACGCGCAGAGGGGTGCCATCGGCGCGGCGCAAAATGCCGTCCTCCCCCGCGATCGAGAACCCGGCTTGGGCAAAGGCGGAGCGGGCGAGGGACGGATCGTAGGCGGGCGGCGGAGACGAAGGTGGGGAGACGCTGCCGTAGCCGGTGAAAAATGAGCGGAGGCGTTCTCCTTCACCCCGGAAGAGGACGGCGACGGCGCGATCCATGTCCATGGCGTGTAACAAACCGCGCCGGACGGGGAGGGGGACGCGACGGGCGTTCAGGGCGATGCCGTAGAGGGGAGGCGGACCGGTGGCGGTGAAGTTCGAGAGCACGGTGCCGGGGGAACCGGCGTATTGGTGCAGGGTGGTGAGGTTGCGAGACTGAACGAGATCGAGCTGCCCCCGCAGGAGGAGTTCGAAAGCCTGTGCCTCGTCGGTCAGAAAATGGAATTGGATGGAAGAGGGGTTGCAGGTGTGGCTATAGAGAGGGAGGTTCTCCGCCCACCAGTGGGGTATGCGGCGCAGCTCGATGAGCCGCCCCGGGAGGACGGAGCCGACCTCGTATGCCCCGGTACTCGGGGGCGAACGCCAAGCGAAACGCTTCGTGTAGTCCCCGGCGAAGTCGGAGTAGAAACCGGGTTCCGCCGCGTGAAGGAGAGCCGAGGCACGCAGGACTGCCAAGGCACCCGCCGCGCACAGGGTCAGAGAGAGAGTACGCTCATCATAGACGCGGAGCTCCTCCGCAGACGCGGCTAGAGCGTCCCACTCCGCATCGTGAGACTTCGCGCGCAAGAGAGCGGCGAGAGCGAAATCGGCGGCGCGGACAGGGCGACCGTTGGTATAGCGAGCTTTCGGGTGGAGACGGAAGAAGACCGAGCGGTCGCGCACCGCCCACGCCTCTGCCGTACCCGGGATAGGGCGGTGGGAGGCGGGGTGTTGCGCGACGAGAGGCAACTCGGCGCGGGTGAAAGCGTTGGCGTGGAAAAACTGGGGGGTAGGGCTGCCGAAGGGGAGCAAGTTGGCGGGGAAGGGACCGGATGCGGCGACGCGCAGGGTGCCGCCGCGTTTGGCTTGGGGGCTGCCGATGGGGGGCTCCTGCTGACCGCTGCTCCACGCTAAATCCGGCGGCAGCTCCTCGGGTTTCCCCTGAACCACCCGCATGGCGGGGATGCGGGCGAGCTCCGTCCACATATCCGCCGGGTAGACAGCCGGGGTCGAGTTTTCCGCTTGCGGCGCGCGGGGCGGGGGAGGGGGCTGCACGCTACGCACAGCCCACCACGCCACCCCCGCAAGCAAGAGTCCCACTCCCACCACGATGGCACCCGCGCCCTTCATTAGGCTAGAATTTCAAGGTACAGCCTCCGTAGACGGCTGTGCCGGGGTTGATGAGAATACTCCCGGGAGAGTCAAACGCCCCGGCATCAGGTGTGTATTTTTGATCGGTCAAGTTTTCTACGCGCAGGTGGACAGACAAGTGTTTGTTCACCTTGTACGTGGCGTACCAGCGTAAGATGTAGAAGTTGTCGAGAGCGAGGTTGGGAGAGCCGTACCCGCGCCGACCGCACGCAGCCGTGAGACCGATGCCGGTGGTCAGGTTTTCTATTGGGTCGGTGTGCAGGTCCGCGCTCCAGACCTGACGGGCACTGTTGGCAA
>CAYRJI010000011.1:0-30705 GCA_964424645.1 uncultured Akkermansia sp.
TATCTCATTCCAAATGCAGTGGGCAAGAAAAAAATTGCGTTCACCCTAAAAAAAAAGTAAATTGTGTCCGAGGCGGAGGGGAAAGACCGACCGCGTTGCGGGGAATAACAATCCTTGTTTCGGGCATGGAACACGCTGATAATAAGCGAGGAAAGACTTTCTCCGGGCGTATCGTATTTGGAATGAGATACACAAATGGAAGTACGAGGCAAAGGGAAGTACGAAGTACGAGGTACGAAGTACGAAGTAGCAGAGCTGTGGCGGGCGGTATGGGGTAGGGAGGAGGGAGTGGTGGGGTGTGAGGTGTGTGAGGTGTGTGATGAAGGCGGTTGGGGAGGAGTGTGCGGCGGGGAAAGGGAAGCACGAAGTACGAGGTACGAAGTACGAAGTAGCAAAGCAAAGGGAAGTACGAGGTACGAAGTACGAAGTACGAAGTAGCAGAGCCGGGGAGTACTGGGCGAGGTGGGCAGTGCGGATGTGGCGAGGAAGTACGGGAGTGATGGGAGATGTGATGAAGCAGTGCGTGTGTGTGGCAAGCGAGATGGGAGTGCGAAGTGGCAGAGCAAATGGAAGTACGAGGTACGAAGTACGAAGTAGCAGAGCTGTGGCGAGCGGTTTGAGGTAGGGAAAAGGGAGTGGTGGGGTGTGAGGTGTGTGGTGAGAGTGTGGGAACGCCGTGTGTGGTGGGAGCCGAGTCACGCCGCCCACCACGAAGCCTTTAATTTATTCGGGACGGCTGTGGTCCGCATCACAAGCCCTTGGTGCCTTTATACGGCAGGAAGCAACCGACGGGTATCTTCACGGTTTGGGTTTCCGGGCGGAGGCGGCGGTAGTGCTCAATGAACGAGGAAAGATGACCGTAGTTGCGAGACGTTTTCGGGATACCCTGCTGACCGCAGTTCACCAGCACGTTGAAATGCAACTCGGCGTGCAGGTGAGCGGGATACATCCCGTGATTCGTTCCGATGCTGCCGATCCGGTCACCCCGGCGCACAATCTGCCCCAATTTGACGTTGATTGATTCTAGGTGGGCATAGAGGGTCTGACAGCATAAAACATGACCGGTTTTAGGGTCACGGAACGCATGGCGGACGATGACGACATTCCCCTGTTTGCCGCGAGCATCCGACGCGTAGGTTACCAGCCCCGTACCGACCGTATACACGGGGTCCCCCTTGTCGGAGTTGCCGCCCGCGTTTCCGTCCCAATCCTCACCCATGTGGCACGGTATGCTAAGTCTCAGCCCCCGCGATTTGTAATACCCTTCCCCGTTCGGCTTACCGACGGGGTAGTCAAACCCGTCCGCCAACGGTACCATTGCCCACTTTCCATCGGGTGTAAACCGCGCCATTTCTACCCCGCAGACCCGGCACGACAAAACCAACCACAGACAGAGAATCGGCATCCACGTTATGTGCTTTACCCAACCCATATTTCGTATTCTACCACATCTCGCCCCGACAAGCAAGCCGAAAGGAAGTACGAGGTACGAAGTACGAAGTACGAAGTAGCGAAGCTGTGGCGGGTGGTTTGAGGTAGGGAAAAGGGAGTGGTGGGGTGTGAGGTGTGTGGTGGGAGTGTGGGAACGCCGTGTGCGGTGGGGAAAGGGAAGTACGAAGTACGAGGTACGAAGTGGCAGAGCCGAGGAATGGCGGGTAGGGTAAGCAGCGGTGCCGTTCGGGGAAAGCGTGTGTGGTGGGAGTGTGGGGACACCGTGTGTGACAGGGAAAACGTGTGCGAAGGAGGAGTAGTGCCACGCGAGCACCTCTTCGTGGCTTCGCATACTACAGATGTGTCAACCTCACGGGTGCCTTGATTTATTCTCCTCGCGTCGTTTCGGCTTTGCCTCCTTCCTACTCCCCTGCGCAACTCCGTTGCGCCTAACTCCTTCACTTCGTACCTCGTACTTGATCATCTCCGTGTTGCCACGCGACGAAGGTGTCGCTTACCACCAAGCATTGAATTTATTTGGGGCAGATTTGCCTTCATGGCATCATCGTACCTGCACGGTAAACGGCACGGTGGGTAGTCCGGCAGCATTGACGAGGTTGGGGAAGAGCAGCGTAGCCCAAGCGTAGCGTACCCATTTGGGGGTCTGTCGCATTTTTTCGGCGGTGAGCACCAGCTTGCCGTCTTCCACCTCTGCTTTGGCGGGGTGGTACTTTTTTCCGTCCACTGAGAGCTCGAAATGGGCGATGGGTTTGCCGTCTGCACTTTTGAGCCCCTCGGCGTGGTCAAACTCCACAACGACCTTGCTGCCGACGTGCGTGGCATTTTTTGCGACCGGGCCGGAGAAGGGCACATCAGATTTACCGTACACTGCGGCGGCAGCCATGGCAGCTAGGCGTTCGCCGACCTCGAGCTTGCGCCGGGGGTGCACCTCGGTGGTAGTCATTCCGAGGTCCACGGTGGTCACGTAATAAACTTTCGGCAATTTTTTAGCCACGCGGTCCTGAACTTCACGGAACTCCGGCCAGTAAGCACGGATTTTTGAGGCTTCATCTCGGATACGCGGCAGTTGCACCATGATAAAGGGGAGTTCCGGACTATGAAGCTCGGTACGCCAGCCGTTGATGAGATTTTCGAGTAACCCCTCATTCTGCTTCTGATTCTGAATCTCCGCGTCTGATTCCCCTTGGTACCAGATGACCCCGGCAAAGGGGAAGCGGCACCACGGGCGGATACCCGTTTCAAAGAGATAGGACGGTTTGTAGGGGTGGGGAGCCGACGTGTCCTGCCCGAGATTTCGATGTGCGCGTCCACGCACCCAAGCGGTCACATACTTGCTTTCCAGCCAACGCGTCGACATGCATTCTCTGTACTTTTTTTTCACCACAGCGGTGGGCATCCACGCCAGCATTTCCGAGCCACCCAAACTCGCGTGGACCACCCCCACGGGAACTCCCAGAATCTCATGCAGTTTTTTTCCGAAGTACCACCCCACGGCACTCATCCGGTTACTTTCCCCCGGACCGCTCACGTGCCAAGCTCCTTCATACATCCGCTTGTCCTTGAGGCGTTCCAACAGCTCCTCACTGTAGGAGGCGGGGTCTGTATGCACTTGGGGCTCCGAGTGGTAGAAACGGAGTCCGGCTATCGGCTCGTGGCTGATCGCTTCTTGGTCCCCCGTCTGTTCGAGACGCCAGAGCATGTTGGACTGCCCGGAAGCCAACCACACTTCCCCCACCACGACATCATCCAGCTCCACCTTTTCCTTTCCTTGAGTCACCACGAGGGGTTTCCCCTCCGCATCCGCTTCCATGGCTTCCAACTCCGCACTCCATTTCTTGCCCTTGACCTTCGCCTTCACTTTCTGGTCGCCGTAGCTCACATCTATGTCGCTCGAGCTCGTGCACGTACCCCGGATGGGCACCTTGCACCCACGCTGCAGCACCATGTGCGACTCGTAGATCGGGTCCAGCTTCAATTCCGCCTTAGCCGCTCCCAACAGTCCCGCCGCCAACGCGAGGACGACGCGCACCGCCCGCCACAGCTGCCCCCTCCCGCCGTGCGCACCGCACCCCCCCGGATACGCTTCCTCCCGCTTTGCCACTTCGTACCTAACCGCCTCCGCGCTTCTCTGCGACAATGCCATCGCTCCGCTCTCAGTTGACAACTTTCTCGGGACGGGAGAGAGCGCAGCTACATGCCCACGATCTCATACCCGCCGTCCACGTACACGACCTGCCCCGTGATGCTTGCGGCTCCGTCGCCGACCAAGAAAGTAGCCGTGGCACCCAGCTCCTCGAGCGTGCAACTACGGCGCAGTGGGCTCTTCTCTTCGTACACCTTGAACATCCCCGTAAACCCGCTCACTCCGCGAGCTGCCAGAGTCTGGACCGGACCGGCTGAAATGCAATTGACGCGGATGGGTTTATCGCGGCGACCCAGATCGAAAGCGAGGTACTTGCTGCACGTTTCGAGTGCCGCTTTTGACACCGCCATCAGGTTGTAATTGGGCACCACCTTTTGGCTCGCGTAGTAGGTCATCGCCAAGATCGCACCGCCATCTACCATGAGGGGTGCCACCGCACGCGACAGCGCAATGAGCGAGTAGGCCGACACCTGAAGCGATAAATTAAATGCCTCGCGCGATATATCCGAGAAATGCCCATCCAGAGCCCCGGGTGCTTTCGGTGCAAAGGCGATGGCGTGCAACATCATGTCCACCCGGTCCGTGTGCTGCCCCACGAAGTCGAAGAAACGGGCGATGGACGCATCGTCGGTCACATCCAACTCGCACACCGGGGTATCCTCGCCGAAGGTCTCACGCACCAGCTTGATGACTCCGTCTTTCAGGCGTTCTCCCTGGTAGTTGAAGATAAGCTTTGCGCCCGCCTCATGCCAAGCTTTTGCGATACCGAAAGCGATGCTGCGCTTGTTTGCCACCCCTGTGACCACCCCCACCTTGCCTTCCAATGGTTTTTGTGCTGTCATAGTTGCTACTGCGTTGAATGATGAAACGTCAATATGAAAACTCTTGGTCGATAATCTGCGCGTATGTCGAGCTGATGCTCACCCCTATCGCCTCCATGTGCCGAATTTTGTTGCGTATCTCTTCCTCCGTGATATTGAGGTCGTCCACCACGAATTTGAGCCGGTAATACACATACCCACCCTCCCGGTCCAGCAGGAGCTGCCCCTCCGGGAGGTTGGCGTTGAGTGTGAGCAAGAGCTGCGCGAGCTCCCCTTGACGCTCCGGTTCCACCCGCGATGCAAAATGTGCGTCAAACACCAGACTGCATGGCTCATGCAACTCCGTGAACATGAATGTACACGGCATCAGTGTCACATCCAACGGTAAATATGCCATCCCGATTTTCTCCGGACCCATCATCACCCACTGATAGTCTTCCCCCCGCTCGATGAGATACTGCCTCACCTGCGCCAATAAGTTGGGCTGCTTCCGCTCCCCTGTCGTTGTCTCTGCCATATCGTGATTGGCTCCACCCTACACTCTCCCCCGCCCGTTGTCAAGCTCATCCTGCGCCCACGTATTAAAAATCACCTGTCCCAAATAAATTAAAAGCTTCGTGGTGAGCGAGGACTTTGGCGCAGGGAAACACGGGGGGGATCAAGTACGAGGTACGAAGTACGAAGTGAAGGAGTTAGGCGCAACGGAGTTGCGCAGGGGAGTCGGAAGGGGGCAAAGCCGAAACGACGCGGGGGAATCAAATCCATGCACCTGTGATGTTGAAGCCCCCTTGGTGCGCAGAGCGTCTGTAACCCGCATGAGGATTAGCATCGCAGCGTTTTTCGAGAATTTTATTGGGACAGGTGTGATTTTCACGGGACAGATGTGTTGCATGGTTGGTGAGATGTGGTAGAATTGGGGCGATGCAATACAGGGGACGGCAGAGGAAGACGGCGATGAGCAGCTGCACGCAGCAGATGTTCGTGTGGGAAGAGGACGGGTATGGCTCGGAGGAGAGCGCGGTTCGACGCCTGAACGAGCTGGGTTTGTTGGAAGAGCTGCTCATCGACAAGAGCACCGGTTCGCCCATCATTTGGGCGACGGATGCCTACGCGGCGTTGGGAGATGCCTACGCCCGCACCGCCCCGATGACCCCGGCACTCCTCCTGCGTCCGCCTTTTCGTTTGATGACACGCGCGGCAAAGGAGTCGGACACCCGCTCGGAGCGCACGAAGTCTCGGGCAGAGGTCTTTACCCCCTTGTGGGTCGTCAAGGAGATGAACGATTTCACGGAAGCGGAGTGGTTCGGGGAAGAAGGCATCTTCGATGCCCCGCAGGTGCGCTTTCCGAAGGGTTTGAGCTGGCAGCAGTTCGTTCTCTCCCGCCGCTTGGAGCTCACCTGCGGCGAAGCCCCGTACCTAGCGTCCCGGTACGATGTCACTTCCGGCTTCTCCGTCCTTCCGGCTTCGCGTGTCGGAATCCTCGACCGCAAACTGCGTGTCGTGACGGAATACGCTGCCGGGGAAGATGAGCGGCTCGAATGGGGATTCCGGGCACTGCAAGCGACATACGGGTATGAGTTTCAGGGCGACAACGTCCTGCTGGCGCGCCTGAATATGCTGCTGTCATTTGAGGAGTACATGCGGGCAAAGTTGGACAGACTCCCCTCCCGGGATGAATACCATCGGTTGCTGGACATCCTCGCGTGGAATATCTGGCAAATGGACGGGCTCTCCGGTTTGATTCCCTTCAGCCAAGAGCTCCGCCCGCAACATGTCCGGTCGTCCTGCCGCGTTTTTGATTGGCAATCGGGACGCAGTGTGGAATATAACCGCCTGAAAGAGGGAAGAAAGGAGATCGAGTTTGACTTCATCATCGGGAATCCGCCGTATCACGACGAAACGGAGGGGACATCGGATATGCCTCTCTATCATCTCCTGATGGACGCAGCGTACAGCATCTCCGATAGGGTTTTGCTGATTACACCGGCGCGCTTCTTGTTCAATGCCGGAAAGACCCCGAAAACTTGGAACGAGAAAATGCTCGCCGACCCGCATCTCAGGGTAGTGCAATTTTACCCCCTCAGTAGCAAGGTGTTTGCCGATACCGACATCATGGGCGGACTCGCCGTCACCTACCGGAACACGCGCAAGGACTACGGTGCCATCGGCGTTTTTTTCAGTTTCGAGGAGATGCGTACGTTGGCTGCAAAAATTTCCCCACACGTGCGCCGGTCTCGCTTTTCGGACATCATGTTCCCGCAAAATCACTTCAATCTGAGGCGTCTCTACGCAGACTTCCCGGAGTTTCAGGCACTCATCAGCAGCGACGGTCGGGAACGCCGGGTCGTCAGCAGCTCGTTCGAAAAGCTGACGGTGTTTCACGGCGAACGCTCCGGTGCCGATGACATACGGGTGCTGGGGATTGTGGACGGCAACCGTCGATGCTACCGCTACATCGCGAGATGCTACATTGAGGACAACGGGGACTTGGATCAATGGAAGGTCTTGCTGCCGAGATCCAACGGCAGCGCGGCTATCGGTGAATCCCCGTCCACTCCCCTCGTGGGAGAACCGCTCGTCGCAGAACCTGCGGTGGGCTTCACCCAGTCGTTCATGGGCATAGGTGCCTTTGCAACGCGGGCAGAGGCAGAAAACTGCCTCAAGTACGTGAAGACGAAGTTTGCACGCGCCCTGCTCGGTTTGTTGAAGATTACCCCGAACAATCCCCCGGAAAAATGGCGTTACGTTCCCCTTCAAGAGTTTTCTTCCGCATCTGACATTGACTGGGCGAAAAGTGTGGCGGAGATCGATCGGCAGCTCTATGCAAAGTACGGTCTGGACGCAACCGAGATCGCCTTCATCGAATCTCACGTCAAGGGGATGGAGTGATGCGCGGATGAGCATTGCGCCCAACTCGTTCACCTCGTGGTTCCATCTCGCTGTCGAAAGAAAAGTATTTATTTTCTTGACATTTCCCGCCGTTTCATGTACAAAACGCGGGAGTAAACAGCCTATGCAAGCAGAAGCCGTGCCAAATGAGATGAAGTGGAGTCGGTTGCCGTCGCTGCCGGATGCGGAGGGTTTTGCCGGGATGTATGCCGGGGCGGTGCCCGATACCGCGACCGGGGCGTTCTCCCTCCTAGCCGCCGGTGGTGCCAATTTCCCGGAAAAACCTCTGTGGGAAGGTGGTCCTAAACGTTGGACTGACCGTATTTTCCTGCTTACTCCGGATGTAGCGACGGCGTGGACGGAACCCGCGCACTTGCCCATGCCCATGGGCTACGGGGCGTCTGTCTCTCTGCCGCAGGGCGTCGCGCTTATCGGCGGCTGCAATGCCGACGGCGTGTTCGCGACCTGCCTGCTCCTTTCACCGCACGGTGGGGGCGTGCGCATCACGCCCTTGGCTGATCTCCCCGTGGGACTTACGGGGCACGCTGCCGCCGTCGTGGGCGACAAAGTCTACGTGGTGGGGGGAAGCTTAGCCCCGGGCGAACAGGACGCACAAAGTAGCCTCTATATCTACCACATCGGCGAGAACTCATGGAGCGAGGGACCCGCCCTCCCCGCACGCGGGCGTTTCCTGCACCAAGTCGCCGCTGTAAATGGTGTGCTGTATGTGCTGGGCGGCATCGGACTCAAACCCGGTGACAACGGACGCATGGTGCGCGATATGCTCACCGAGGCATGGAGCTATTCGCCGGAAGACGGGTGGGTTCGCCTGCCGGACTTGCCGCGCTTCTGCGCCGCTGCTCCCACTCCTGCCCCGGTCTCGCCCACGGGGAAAATCTACCTCTTGGGAGGGGACGACGCTTCCGTCAGGGGTGTATCCTCCCCGCAGAGTCACCCCGGTTTCCATAGTGCCAGCCTCCGCTTCTGCCCGCAGTGTCACACGTGGGAGGAGTGCGGTTCCATCCCCGCTCCCCGCGCCGTGCTTCCCTGCGCCGAATGGGAGGGTCGTGCCTTTATTTTCAATGGGGAGCAACGCCCGGGCAAACGCTCCAACGAAGTCTGGTCCGTCAAACTACCCTAACTTTCTTCCATGTACCGTTTCCTCTCTCTCCTCAGTGTTTTTTTCGCATCCCTGACCGCGTTTGCCGAAGGGATCAAGGTCGCTCCCGCCGGGGAAATTCCGGATGCTGTGGGACGCGCCGGCATGGTAGCGGCTGTGCTCCCCGCCAACAACCAACGTCCGCAGGAGCTCTTAGTGGTTACCGGCGGTGCCAACTTTCCGAATGCTAAACCCGGTGCAAAAACCCCGGCTGAACGCGGCGCAAAGGTCTTCTACGACGACGTGGCGGCGGTGGACTTTCCCACCCAAGGTGCCGCCAAACTTGCCCCCGTGGGCAAAATGCCTCGCCCCATCGCCTATGCCGCTTTCGCGGCTTCTCCCCGTGGCTTGATCATCGCCGGTGGTTGCAATGCCGACGGACATTCCGCGAAGGTGACCCTGAGCACCCTGCGCGACGGTGAATGGGTCACCGAATCTCTTCCCGACCTACCGAAGAGCGTCGCTTACCCCGCGTTTGCCCTCGTGGGCTCCCGCTTCTACGTGATGGGTGGTCAGGAACTGCCGGACTCTACCGCTTGTCTGAACAGCTGCTACGTGCTCGACCTAGACAATCTGGCGACCGGCTGGCGCGAGCTTGCCCCCATGCCCACGGAGCGCATGTTGGCTGCGGCGGGTGTCTTGGACGGTGTCATTTATGTGATGGGAGGCTGCTCCCTACACCCCGATGCAAAGGGCGAAGGCGAGCGCACTTACCTGAAGGACATCCTCTGCTACGACCCCGGCTCAAACACTTGGGCAAAAGTTCCCGGTGAAATGCCCGAATCTCTCGTCGGCGTAGCCAACCCCCTCCCCGTGCACGGGCAGTCGCTCTATGTCATCGGCGGCGACCCGGGTAACTTCTACCGCGCCTCTCTCGAGGGCAAAGCTCCCGCCAAACACCCCGGACAAGCCAAAGCCATCTATTGCTTCACCCCCGCTTCCGGCGCGTGGGAGCACGTCGGCGACCTGCCGAAAGGCGTCGCCACTTTCCCGGCTGTCATCGGCAATGGTCGCATCCTGACTCTCTCCGGTGAAACTTTCCCGGGTGTCCGCACTCCCGCCGTCTACAGTATTTCCCCACGCTAACCCCGTTTCCCTTATGACTCTCGCCGTTTCGGACTTCTTCAGTTACCTCCTTCACTCCTCCGGCAGTGCCGGTGCCCCCACCGAACAGGGCAACTTCTTTGCCCGGTTCATACGTGAGCTCAGCACCTACTCCGGATTCACTCTCGTGCTTGCCCTGCTGGTCGCCGTTGCGGCGGTGGTCTACGCCATGCACCACGGTCTGCGCACCAAACCCCTGCCCCCGGCTTCTGTTTCCCTTTCTCCGGGGTTTTGGGCATGGGCAGCGGTGGCGGTGCTCTGGGTGGTCGTCATGCTGAATTATTTTGACCGCCAGCTCCTCGCCGTCCTCAACACCTCCATTACCTCCCCGGAGCAAGGCATCCCCATGTCGCAGGAGCAATTCGGGCTCGTCACGACCGCTTTCCTCATCGTCTATGCCGCTCTCAGTCCCGTGGGGGGGTACCTAGCCGACCGCTTTTCGCGCAAGTTCATCATCCTCTGCTCTCTCGTGGTCTGGTCCGTCGTCACTTGGATGACCGGTAAGGCAACTTCCTACGATGAACTCCTCTTTTGGCGCGGGGCGATGGGCGTCAGTGAAGCTTTCTACATCCCCGCCGCTCTCGCCCTCATCTCAGATTACCATCGTGGTTCCACGCGCTCCATGGCTACCGGGCTCCACATGAGCGGCATCTACGCCGGACAAATCCTCGCCGGCTACGGGGCTTGGATCGCTTCCGACCCATCGACCATGCTCGGCTGGCGGCTCACTTTCGAAACCTTCGGCTTCATCGGTGTCGCCTACGCTCTCATCGTGATCTTCCTGCTGAAGGACCCCGATTTTTCACCGGCGGCAGCCCCCGCAGAATCCCCTAAAGCATCCCCCACCGCAGAGAAGTCTCCGTCGGCAGACTTCGGGGTGCTGCACGTGCTGCGCAGCCTCTTTACCGGTCGCGCCATGGCTCTCCTCCTTATCATGTATGCCTTCGCCGGCTTTGCCAACTGGTTCCTCATGAACTGGTACCCCCGCCTCCTCCAAGATATGTTCCATATCTCCGAAGCGGACGCCGGTCCGAAAGCTACGTTCTGGATTAACCTCGCCAAATACGCTTCGGTGCTTCTGGCAGCCGTCGTGGCAGACCTCTGGTATCGCCGCAACAAAAACGCCCGTGCCCTTGTCCCGGGTATCTGCTACCTCGTCGCCGGTCCCTGCGTCATCCTCGCCATGCTCCCTGCCCTCGGCATCCCTCTCTCTCTCGGGCTCACTCTCACCCTCGCCCTCGTCGCCACCCAAGGTGTCGCCCAAGGCTCACTGGATGCCACGCTCATGCCCGTCCTACGTTCCCATGTCGATGAACGTTTTTCCGCCACCGGCTACGGTCTCCTCAACCTCACCTCTGTCTCCGCCGGTGCCATTATCTCATGGTTGGGCGGTTTCCTGAAAGACTCCGGCGTTGCCCTCGGCGTCCCCCTCGGTATCGCCGGGTTCCTCATGATTATCTGCGGTCTCCTCTTTTTCTTCCTTCCCAAACAACCTTCTTCCGCGTCTGATTCTTAATTCACTCTCACCCTATCCGTTACATGAACATCTCTCACTCTATCGCCCTCCTTGCGGCTCTCTTCCTTCCCATGGTGGTCTCTGCCAAAGGAAGCAAGTCGAAAGACCCCGCCGACTTCGTTCCTTACGACAACGCCGTGGACATCTTCAAGGGCGGTAGCAACATCCCTCTGCCCAACGTCCGCATCCCCACCATCCTCAATGCCAACGGGGTCATTATCGCCGCCGCAGAGGGGCGTCACAATGCCGGTGACCAGTCCCAGAATGAAATCGTTGTCTCCGTGAGTAAGGACTTCGGCAAACACTGGAGCAAGCCTATCGTCGCTGCTGCCGACCCGGCTCACGGTACTTACAATAATCCCTGTCTCCTCTACGATTCGACGCGCAAACAGATTATTCTCTTCTTCCAACATTATCCTCCCGGCGTAAGTGAGCGCACCAAAATGGATGCCGGTACCAAGGGCTCTCATACCCTGCACAATTTCATGAGTACTTCCAAAAACGGTAAGCGTTGGAGTAAAGCCAAGGACATCACCCCCTCTACGAAACACGAAGATGCCACGATCACCTGCAGCGGTCCCAACCCCGGCATTCAGCTTACTCGCGGTAAACACGAGGGGCGCCTCGTCGTCGTCATGAACGAAGCCGTCAAGTTCGGCGATTGGAACCTCACTGCCGCTTTCAGCGATGACGGTGGAAAAACTTGGCAACTCGGAGAAAAGAGCTCAAAAGGGCATCAAATTAACGAAACTTCTTGGGTGGAGACGGACGAAGGTAACGTCCTAGCCGTCGCCCGCAGCTTCCCCGGCGCGGGGACCCGCCGCGTTGCCGTCAGCGAGGACGGAGGTGCCACTTGGGGTCCGGTGAGCGGTCACCCCGAACTCCCCTGCACCGGTTGCCAAAATGGTCTCACCCGCTACTCCTTCGAGGATGATAAGGAACGTGGCGGCAAGAGTCGTATCCTCTTCAGTGCTCCGAGCAAAGGTCGTACCTCCGGCATCATCAAAATGAGCTACGACAATGGTGAAACATGGCCCATCGTAAAATCGCTGGGTGACGGTAACTTTGCCTACAGTGCCCTCTGCCCCCTGGAGCCCGGCTACATCGGTCTCATCTACGAACCGAATGATGCCAAGACCATCCGTTTCATTCGCATCCCCATGGCTTGGCTCACCGACGGCACTGACCCCGGCAAAGCCGAATCATCATCGGATGATACGCCCCCCAAACATGTCTCGACAGAATAGAAGACTTGGGGGGTGGGCGATGACTTTGCGGCAGGAAGACGCGGGGGTGATCAAGTACGAGGTACGAAGTACGAAGTAGCAAAGCTGAGGAGTGACGGGAGGGGTGGGCAGTGCGGAATTGACAGGGAAGAGGGGTGTGGTGGAAGAGTGGGGACACCGTATGTGGCGGGGAGGGAGGGAAGAACGAGGTGAAGGAAACTCATTCCGGAGAATATTTATTGAAATTAACAAAAAACGATGGAGAACGGATTCGAACCGTTCTAACATCAAATTAAATTTGATGGTGCATCCAATGCACAAACTCCATCGCTTACTTTGCCCTGCGGCAAATTATTTAGAATCAAGCCCTTATTTTGTTGCCCTTACGGGCGGATTCGTCATCCCTACAGGAAATCGGACCGTCGGCAAACCTACACATTCCCGTGTGCGCGGGACAACACAACCTCGCAAAATTGTGTTGTCGACTACAGATGACATAGTCTCTTCCGTCCACAATGCGTCCACCTCATTTAACCGCCCCTCCACTCGAATGTCAATCCCAAAACGCGTGTTCAGGTGCAAAAAAAACGACTGTGTATCGCATAATAAAACACACTGGGCAGACTGCGTACTTCTCCCTCTCCTCCTTACAACATACCGCACTCCACGGCTTTGCCACTCCGTACTTCGTGTTATCCTCGTGCTTGATCCCTCCGTGTTGCCACGCGACGAAGTCATCGCTCGGCTCTGAGCGTTCAATTTATTTGGGACGGATGTGGTGACGTCCTACTCTAAGCATCTATTTTTGGGTCCTGTTGTTGACATGCGGCATATATCGGTGTAGGATACGCCTAGCTTCCCATGGCAACTTTACTCGAACAACTCAGACAATACACGACCGTTGTGGCGGACACCGGTGACTTTCGGCAGATGGAAAAATATAAGCCGCAGGATGCGACGACGAATCCGTCTCTCATTCTTTCTGCTGCCGAGGACCCGGAATATCGCCCGATTCTCGAAAGAGTACGGGTCGACATGCAGAACAGCTCCTTGGGTGGGTGCGCACGCTCGGCGGCTCTCCTCAACCGCGTTATCGTGGCATTCGGACTCGAAATTCTCAAGCGCATTCCCGGTCGCGTCTCGAGTGAGGTAGATGCCCGGCTCTCCTTTGATACGGAGGGTACCATTGACATGGCACGCGATATGATTCACCTGTACGAACAGGCGGGCACAGAGCGCGAGCGCGTCCTCATTAAAGTTGCGGCTACGTGGGAGGGCATCCAAGCTGCACGGGTGCTCGAAAAAGAAGGCATCCATTGCAACCTCACTCTCCTCTTCAGTTTGGTTCAGGCTGTAGCATGTGCAGAAGCCGGGGTGCGCCTCATTTCCCCCTTTGTCGGTCGCATTTTGGACTGGTACTCCCAAAATACCGGCACCGTTTACACGGCGGAAACCGACCCCGGAGTCGCCTCCGTACGTGCCATCTTTGACTACTACAAAAAATACGGCTATCCGGTCCAAATCATGGGAGCATCCTTCCGCAACATCGGCGAGATTACCGCCCTAGCGGGTTGTGACTTGCTCACCATCTCCCCCACCTTGCTTGCAGAACTCTCTGCAACGAGCGGTGTCCTCCCCTGTGCCCTTCGCGCCGCCGATACCGCAAACAAAGACATCCCCCGCCTTCCCGCCGACGAAAAGAGTTTCCGTTTCCTCCTCAACGAAGACGCCATGGCAACCGAAAAAACAGCCGACGGAATCCGCCGCTTTTCTGCTGCTCTACGCAATCTCGAACAGCTCATTCTCAACATATAATCTCTCATCGTATGAAAATTCTCGTTACAGGCGGTGCCGGCTACATCGGCTCCCACACCGTGCGTCAGCTCGTCCGCTCCGGTGCTGATGTGACCGTACTCGACAGCATGATCTACGGGCATCCGGCTGCCCTCGTTGACCCCTCTGTCCATCTCGTCAAAGGTGACTTAGGGGACGCCTCTGTGGTCTACCCCTTGTTGGCAAACGGTCATTTCGATGCGGTAGTTCACTTTGCGGCGTTTATCCAAGTCGGAGAGTCCGTGAAAGACCCCCTCAAGTACTACGAAAACAACACGGCGAAGCCTCTGACTCTTTTGAGAGCTATGCTGCTGGCGGGTACGAAACGCTTCGTCTTTTCTTCCACTGCCGCCGTGTTCGGCGTGCCGGAGGAAATGCCCATCCCGGAATCTGCTTCAAAGCACCCGATTAACCCTTACGGATGCTCCAAACTCATGCTCGAGCGCGTCTGCCAAGATTGCGAACAAGCTTACGGCCTGAAGTCGGTCTTTTTACGGTACTTTAACGCCTCCGGTGCTTCGGAAGATGCCGCCATCGGTGAAGACCACGACCCGGAATCGCACCTCATCCCCGTCATCCTCCAAGCCATTAAGGGTGAACGCCCGGGTATCACCGTCTTCGGCACCGATTACGATACTCCCGACGGCACCTGCGTGCGCGACTACGTCCACGTGGATGACCTAGCAGACGCCCACCTGCGCGCTCTGGACTACCTGATGAAGGGCGGCAATACCGACTGCTTCAACCTAGGCACCGGAAAGGGGCTCTCTGTGAAGGAAATCATCGATGCAGCCGAGAAAGTGACCGGCATGAAAGCTCCGGTAACGTACGGAGACCGCCGGGAAGGTGACCCGCCTTTCCTCATTGCCGACTCCGGCAAAGCCCGCCGCGTGCTCGGCTGGAAACCCCGCTTCACAAACGCCGAAGAAATCGTGGAAACCGCTTGGCACTGGGTCAACGGTCCTCGCGGCGGTCATTTCTAAACCGCACTCCCCGTACCTGCGATGTGTCGCCTTCGCCGCACCGCGCGGATGAAAAGTCGCTACGCATCTCAGCACGTGGGAGTAAACCGTTGAAAACGCAGGACAAAAAAAGGCGCACCCGAAGGTGCGCCGCGTGGAGGTAAGGGGACTCGAACCCCTGACATCCAGCTTGCAAAGCTGGCGCTCTACCAACTGAGCTATGCCCCCGATATGTAGCCTACCGTGCGTCGTCCGAACTCGTGACCGAGAGCGTCACCGCCGTTCTGCATGCCCGCCACGTCCGACATGAGCAGGAGGTGGGCAGAGTTTACCCGTCACCTCCCGTTTCGTCAAGTATTTTCCTGAACTTTTTCATTTTTGCGGTGCAATTTTTTGAAACCTTGCAAAAAGGGCTTGACCCCGAGGGGAGGGGGTGGTACACTTTTCGCGCGGTGGAAAACAACCCCTACCGCAGTACGACAGTGGAAGACGATATAATATGCTCGGAAAAGATCATCGCCGATCGCAAGACGTTCTTCATTGATTTGAAGAGCAATGCGAGAGGGAGGGTCGTAAGGATTACGGAGAAAGTCAGTTCTAACCGTGATCGCATCATGGTACCGGCAGAGATACTGGATGATTTTATCTCTGCGTTACAAGATATACGCAAAGCAAATCAGGAACACTAAAGACGGCATCTCGGGGAGGGAGAACGCCGGAGAGACGCGGAAGGTTTGGGACAGGGGGCACGCAACTTGCCGGTTGCGAAGTGGTGGGTTACGGTGTGGATATGGAGAGAGAAGAAGCATAAGCGGAGCGCACAGGGGGGGCTGGGAGCCAGCAGGACGAAAATCACAGGAGCCAACAGCAGAGAATATGAGAAAGATCAAAGTACTGGAGCTTGGATGGGAATTCCCGCCACTGATCAACGGCGGTCTGGGGGTGGCGTGCATGGGGATATCGAAAGCTCTGTCCGGGAAGGTTGACTTGTCCGTCATTGTACCCAAAGCGCAGGCAAACTATAAGTACGAAGGTTTCGACCTTGTGGGCATCAATAACCTCCGGTATCAGCAGGTGGAGACCCCGGAAGGCGGGTACGTCTATGAAAGTTTTGCGGCGGTCGGGAATGCACCGGTCGACCTGCAGCCGTACGCGAGCGAGGAAGGCACACCGGGTCGAATTGTCTTCAGCAAAGAAGGTAAGTTGCTCTTTTCTAAGGTGCACGAGGCGGATTTGGAGTTGTTCACGACGCATGAAGACTTGTACTCCGGGGATTTAGCTCGCAAAGTCATTGAGTTTTCCAAGATTTGCGCAGTGATGTCGCGCTCGTATGACTTTGATTTGGTACATGCCCACGACTGGATGACC
Organism: uncultured Akkermansia sp.; assembly: GCA_964424645.1. GTDB lineage: Bacteria > Verrucomicrobiota > Verrucomicrobiia > Verrucomicrobiales > Akkermansiaceae > Akkermansia. The sequence goes on from CAYRJI010000011.1 coordinate 16,474, forward strand.
TATTTGGCGGGGGTAGAAGTCAAAAAAATGACGGGTAAACCTCTCGTGGTGCACCTGCATGCATCGCAATTCGACCGAGCAGGAGCTGAGGCGCGCGGCTGGATATACGACATCGAGAAGTACGGCATGGAGCAAGCGGATGCGGTCATTCCCGTTTCCAAGTATACGGGTACCGTCGCAGCAGGTCACTATGGCATCAACCCCGCCAAAATATTCCCCGTGCACAATGGCGCGGACCCCGTCAAAGTTTTCCGTACCAAGAAAAAGTTTCCGGAAAAGCTCGTGCTCTTCTTGGGGCGACTGACCGCCCAGAAAGGACCGGAATTCTTCCTGCAAATAGCGGCAAAGGTGCTCGAACAGACAAAGAACGTACGCTTTGTCATGGCCGGTACCGGAGAAAAGTTGAGACAACTCATCGAAACGGGAGCCTTCCACGGTGTGGGAGACCGCTTCCACTTCACGGGTTTCCTCGACAAGAAAAAGGTGAATGAGTTGTTGTCGCTCACGGACGTGTACTGTATGCCATCGGTATCGGAGCCCTTCGGACTCTCCGCTCTGGAAGCCGCCCAATTCAACATTCCCGCCGTCATCTCCAAGCAAAGTGGTGTTGCGGAGGTGATGAAGGGGGCTCTCAAGGCTGACTTCTGGGATGTCAACATGATGGCCAAGCATATCGTCGACCTCGTGACAGATGAGAAGTTGTACAAGAAAGTGGCAGAGCAGAGCGCGCAAGACATCAAAAACTCGAATTGGGACACAGCCGCCGATAAGATCATACGGGTGTATCATCATGTACTCGGTTGGTAAATAAATCGCAAAGGCATACGTCGCTCATGAACATCTCGCTCACCTTTCATGCACATCAGCCCAACCGCCTCATTGCGTACGACTTTTTTAAGATAGGCGAGCACGCGTTCTACGAGGATGACAACTTGAATGCGCAGGTGCTCAGTCAGGTGGCGGAGCGTTGTTACCTACCGGCGAATCGCCTCATGAAGCAGCTCATCGAGGTGTCAGATGGGCGTTTTCGCTTTTCCTTGGCTCTTTCCGGTGTCATTTTAGAGCAAGCCAAGCACCACCGTCCGGACCTTATCTCCTCGTTTCAAGAATTGGCGGACACCGGGTGCGTGGAGTTTTTAGCCATGCCTTACTATGCATCTCTCGCCTCTCTGTATTCCCCCGGTGAGTTTGCCGAGCAGGTGGCAGAGCATATCGACCTCATGGAGAAGCTCTTCGATGCCCACCCCACCGTTCTCTGGAACACGGGGATGCTCTACTCCAACGCCATCGCTGCCCAAGCGTTTGACATGGGAATGGAAGGGATCATGGCAGATGGCAATCGCCAAATGATCAGCAATCTGCACACGAACGACCTGCAGTGCGCCCCCCTCATTGCCGACACCAAAACCATCGTCCGCAATCGTCACCTTTCTAATGACTTGGCAAATAATCGGGTGGATACGTCGTGGTCGGAGTATCCCCTTTCCCCCTATACCTTTGCGGGCTGGCTGCACCGCCAAGAGGGGCAGCTCGTGAGCATCTCCATGGATTACGAAACTCTCGGCGAACGACAGGCGGACTCCACGGGCGTCTTTGAGTTTTGGCGTTCCCTCATCCCGACAATCCTCTTTAACGAGGACGTCTTTGTCACGCCCGGCGAGGCTGTGCGCCGCTTCCACTCCACCGGTACCTTGAACTGCCCGGAGCCCATCAGCTGTTCCACTTTCGGCACCACCTCTCAGTGGAACGCAAACGTCATGCAACAGGAAGCTATTAAGAAGATCTACAATTTGGAGGACGCCGTGAAAGCCAGCCGGGACAGAGATATGATCCATGTCTGGCGTAAGTTGCAAAGTGCCGACCACTTTCACTACATGGAAAAGAGCAACGGCTTTACTCCTTATCCTTCCCCGTACGACGCCTACATCTACTACATGAATGCCCTAGCAGATCTGCAGATTCGCGTCAAACAGGAAGCCGACCTGATCCGCATGATGGAAAGCAGAACGCTCGCCTAGAGCTCCGTCCTCGCCAACCCACCACCTGTCCCGAGAACATAGAAAGCTTCGTGGTGGGCGATGGCTTTGTGGCGGGAAAACGAAGGAGGGAATGGAAGTACGAAGTGAAGGAGTTAGGCGCAACGGAGTTGCGCAGGGGAGTTGGAAGGAGGCAAGCCCGAAACGACACGAAGGGAATAAATCAAGGCACCCGTGGGGATGATACGTCTGTGGTGGTGCTCGCGTGGCACCGGTATCCATCACACATGACGCGACATGCCACAACACTCTCACCGCGCACGTTTTTTTACACGCCCCGATTGCTTATCACACCCGCCACTCCTTGGCTATGCCACTTCGTACTTCGTACTTCGTACCTCGTACTTCCTGTTGGGCGTCCGTAACCCGCACGGGGATGAGCGTTGCGGCGTTTCTCGAAAATTTTATTGGGACAGGTGTGGGTTGCTGTGGAATGGGTGTGGCGGTGGTGTGCGTAGGATGGTGAGGATGCAAGCGCGTGTGGCGGGATGTCAGCATAGTGAGTGAAATCCATTTTGTCATGTTTTTCAGGCACGCAACTATCCATTTTTAGGCTTGTTGGAATAAGGGATCAGGGGCAGAGGTATTTTGGGGCACAGTAGGGGTACACATAGCCTCTTCAAAAAAATCCATGGCTCTCTCTCGGATAGCATTCTCTATGTTCCGTGAAGCCACTTCGTAGTATTCTCCTATTTTTTCAATCCCGATATATTTTCTATTGCATTTGATGGCTGCCACGGCAGTCGTTCCGCTGCCAAGAAACGGGTCAAGGACGACATCACCCTCGTCTGTGTAAAGACGGATAACTCGCTGTGCCAGTCGGATAGGAAACATCGCCGGATGTATATCGTTGGCACGGACGCTGGGTATATCCCAAACCTGTCTATACCCCCAATCCTTCCATTCCTGCGGTGTCAGTCTTTCCCTGTTTACCTCGTATTCGCCGGGCTTCCAGAAGACATAAAGATACTCAGTTTCACTCACGGCTTTCAGCGTGTTTGTCGTCCACTTGCAATTTGCCCACGCGGGGTCTTTTTTCCATATACGCGTGTCGTATAGGTATAATCCGACTTCGTAAGCATACTGTTCGAGGTTTCCTCCCACAAGCTTGACGTGGGTTCCCGGGGCATACCTTCCGCCTCTGATGTTATTTCCGTTTAACCGCCTGTCTATCGTCTGTTCGCTGCAATGCAGGAGAGATGCCAGTTGATCTCGGTTGTAATCCGGATGTTTGACTCGCGCTGCCAGCACCATTTCTTTTGTGACACTGCACTTGCGATTGGCGGGATTTAATCCCATAATCCTTGGCATCGTCTTGTCCTCAAAAGCTAGGATGTCCGCAATGTTAATAACCAAAAACCCTCCGGGTTTCAGGATTCTAAAATGATGCTGTACGACGGTCTTTAATAAATCCTGCCACGAATCATACGACTCTCCTTTTTCATACTCTTTACCTAAGAAATAGGGAGGAGACCAAAAAGATAAAGAAATCGAGTCTGATTTGACATCCTTAAGCAATTCGCGAGAATCACCAAGATATATATTATTATCCTCTAACATGACCTACACACTTTTTTCAACAACCCTCCATGGGGCTATCTCTTTCAGTATTTCAAACGACACCCGCGCGCGTTTTTTCCTCAAATCCTTTGCTCTATCATCCTTTCCCGGGAAAAATAAACGTGGATGTTGAGCAATATAATTGGGGTTTTTCGTTAAGAGCAGTCCGTTGGGGATACTTGCCACTTTTATCGTTTGAAGGGGTTGCCCGGTATTGACGCCACCTTTTTGAAGCATACGATATACAGGTTTTACAGCAAAAGTGACCAGCGGGGCTACAGTCCCATCACTCAACACATAAATAGGTGATAGCGAGCATAAGAACTCGTGAGATGCGCGTGTTCCTGCCGCCTGTATCGGGTCATTTTTCACACCTTCTGTCACCTCGTTCCATGTTCCGGACCCGGAAATCTGGTAAGGCGACATCACCGCATTATTAAAATTGTCTCTGGGACCTGCGGATTTAATATCAACGAAAACCCAAACCGAATCTGTTATGCCGAGAATCTCTCTGATTCTTTCGCTGGATATTATGCACCTATCATCGGAACCGGAGGGAAGCCCTGCATCCTTGACGCCGAAGTTTGCGGCAAGATATCTGGACAGTTTGTTCCCAAACACCTGCTCTCCTACTTCTATCCAAGGATATTGATCCCCTATCGGCGCACGCCCCCTTTCAAGTGGGGGGTAGTTTTTCCAGAATGAAAACAAATAGGATGCTTCGTTATAATCTCGTGTAATCTCAGGGAGATGCAAATCGATGAAATGCAATATCTCGTCCATCGCGAATTTCTCGATTCCAATAAGACACTCAGGATGCAGACCGTAATATTCTACCGCGCTGTTGTATTTAGCAAACTGCATGGATTGAAATTCTGTGAACATAACCTAGCGTCTTATTTATGGGGTGCTCCAATGACAGGTTAATCTCATCGTGAGGACGAGTTGCGATCAATTTTTCAGGATAGATAAGGAAGTAGCGAGGCTGGGGACACGCTCCCCCGTAAGAATGTAGTTATTCGACGTTTCTTCTTCTTTCCTAGGGGTAGCAGGTGTTTGTTCATTCATGGCATAACTTTACGATTGTTTCAATGTATAAGTGAGTTTATCTCGGTTTTCCCGGAATGTCCAGCCTAGACCAAACCTGTCCCAATAAAATTCACAGCCGTCCCAAGAAAAATACGAGCTTCGTGGTGGGCGATGACCTTGCGGCGGGAAAACGAAGGAGGGAATGGAAGTACGAGGTACGAAGTACGAAGTGAAGGAGTTAGGCGCAACGGAGTTGCGCAGGGGAGTTGGAAGGAGGCAAGACCGAAACGACACGAAGGAATAAATCAAGGCACCCGTGAGGTTGAAGCCCCCTTGGTACGCAGAGCGTCTGTAACCCGCACGGGGATGAGCGTTGCGGCGTTTCTCGAAAATTTTATTGGGACAAGTGTGTGACAGATTTGGCGTCGGTCAGTTCCAATGCAAATCCTCCATGTATCCGGCGGCATTCTTGTGACCTTGGTCGGCAGCTTTCTTGATCCAAACTTTGGCCTGAGCTTCATCGGCAGGGACTCCTATGCCGAGGTGGAAGCAGCGACCGAGATTGAATTGCCCGTTGGCATCCCCGAGCTCTGCGGAGCGACGGAAGAAGTCGGCGGCGAGAGTCTTGTCGACATCTGTGCCTTCGCCGTTCAGGTAGCAGAGACCTACGTTATTCAGGGCCGAGGGGTCGTCTTGTGCGGCAGCCTTTTTGTAGAGGGAGAACGCCAAGGGAAGGTCCTTGGTGACGCCGCTGCCCGTCGCATAGCAGGAGCCCAGATTATCTAAGGCATTGGCATTTCCGGCTTGGGCTGCAGCCGTGTACCACTTAACCGCTTCGGTCATATTACCGGGCACCCCGTAACCGAAGTCATAGCACTTGGCAAGCAGGAGCTGGGCATCCGTACTACCGGCAAAAGCCGCTTCCCGCAGCAGGGGCAAGGCTTGCTCGTACTGCTTGGCATTGTACAGAACACTTGCCTGATGCGTGAGTTTTGCTGTATTCTCGGTCGCTTCATCCACCCCCGACTCGCAGGAACAGAGAAGCACCGAAACAACAGAAAGTATGAGAGCAGTATTTTTCATAGAAGTAATTGGTTGGTTAAAGAGAAAGGAGGAAACGCTCGGCATCCAGTGCGGCACGACAGCCCGTCCCGGCAGCCGAAATAGCTTGACGATATACGGGGTCCGCTACATCACCGGCGGCGAAAAGCCCCGGGGTTTTGGTGGCAGTGGTGTTGCCTTGGGTAAGGATGAAGCCCGCCGGGTCGAGGTCCACCAACTCGGCGACAATTTTGCTGTTCGGGGCGTGACCGATAGCCATAAAGACACACCTGACCGCCAAGTTGCGCAGGTCTCCGGTGAGTGTATCACGCAGCACGACCCCGCAGAGTTCTCCGTCCTCTCCGCGTTGATACGCAGAGATGGTGGTATTCCATACGGGTTTAATTTTCGGATGCGAGAGCACGCGCTGTTGCATGGCTTTCCCGGCGCGCAGCGTATCCCGTCGGTGCAGCAAATAAACCTTTTCGGCAAAACGTGTCAGGAAATGAGCCTCCTCGCACGCGCTGTCGCCGCCACCCACCACACACACCGGCACATTGCGGTAAAACGCACCGTCGCAGGTAGCACAAGCCGTGAGCCCGTGTCCGATGAGCTCCTTTTCTCCGGGCAATCCCAAATATCGAGCCGTTGCTCCGGATGCAACGATCACCGCCGCCGCTCGGTATGCCCCTCCCCCCGTCGTGACCGTAAATTGCCCCCTGCCCTCCTCGCGCGTCACACTCAGCACTTCCTCGTAGACCATCTTCGCCCCGAACTTTTCCGCCTGTTGCCCCATGTTGAACATGAGGTCCGGTCCCATAATCCCCTCCGGAAATCCCGGAAAATTTTCCACTTCGGTGGTGGTGGTGAGTTGACCGCCGAGCTGAGCACCGGTGAAGACCCAAGGAGCCAAGCCCGCACGCGCCGCGTATATAGCCGCCGTGTACCCGGCAGGTCCCGTCCCGATGATGATCAGCTGCGTGTCCATTCCCCCCGCTCCGTTTTATCGTTCTTCGATGTGCACGTCGTACACCTTTCCGAGCACGTTCAGCTTCATGTCGCGCCCGGCAATGTAAGCCGACACCCCGATGTCCGTACGCACTGCCGGGGCAGCGGGCTTCTCCGGCTTTTTCGCCGTCGGGGGCTCCGGTCGCTTACCGGCGTAGTAATCTTCCAACTGCTGCGGGAACATGGCGTAGATCACGCAATTCTCGTCCGTGGCAGGCATATTTTTTGCCTTCAACTTCTCCCGCAGATTCTCCATATCGGGCTTGATGAGGTCCGCCGGGCGACAGGTGATGGGGTCCTTACCGCTCTTCTTGGCACAGAGAGCCTGCAACTCCGGGTCGACCGGGGCGGGCGTGTGTCCGTAGTACCCGAGAGCCACATCGGAACACTGCGGCGTGATGTTCTCCCAACGTCCGAACTTGACATTCATCATGGCCTGCACCCCCACGATCTGCGAGGTCGGTGTCACCAGCGGTATCCACCCCAACGCCTTGCGCACCACGGGTATCTCGGCAAACACCTCCTCAAACTTATCCGTCATGTTCATCTCCTTGAGCTGATTGCGGAAGTTGGACAGCATGCCGCCGGGCACTTGGTAGCGCAGGGTATCGCTGTTGACGATCTCGTTCTTGTGGTTGGTGAAGCGGCTCAGGCTGTCGTAGATGGGCTGCAACAGGGTCGAGACCTCAGTGAGTTTCTCCCGGAAGTCATCTGATACAACGGGGCACCGGTCGTAACCCTTCAGGAGTGCCAACATGCGCATGCAGTCCGGTTGCCCGGTGCCGTTCGCAAACGGTGCTATCGAGCAGTCTACCGCGTCCGCCCCCGCATTGATGCCCGCCACGTAGGACGCAGCCCCCAATCCCGCTGTCTCGTGCGTATGTATCCACACCGGCAACCCCACCCGCTCCTTGAGTGCTTTCACCAGAGCCGCTGTCTCCGACGGTGGGATAAGCCCCGCCATGTCCTTAATCACTATTCCATCCGCCCCCATGTCGGCTATCTTTTGCCCGAGTGCCGCGAAGTATTCTAGGTTATGGACGGGGGAGGTAGTATAGCAGATGGTGCCGTGCGCGATAGCCCCGGCTTCCTTCGCCGCTTGGATGGAGGTGCGCATGTTCTCCGGGTCATTCAGGCAGTCAAAAATGCGGAAAATGTTCATGCCGTGCTTAGCACTCAACTTCACAAAGGCTTGCACCACGTCATCCGCATAGTTGGTGTAACCCACCATATTCTGCCCGCGCAACAGCATCATGTGCGGCGTGTGCGGCGCGTCTTTCTTGAGCTCATCGAGCCGATGAAACGGTAGCTCGCCCAAAAATCTCAATCCGGCATCGATTGATGCTCCTCCCCAAGTCTCCAACGCCGAAAACCCCATCGTGTCCAAAATCGGGGCTATCGGTTCCATCTGTTCCGTCGACATGCGCGTGGCCGCCAACGACTGGTGCCCATCGCGCAACACTGTGCAATTAAATGTTGCCGGTTTCATATCTTTCATAAAAGTTCCTCCGCATCGGCGAAGCACGCGCATTCTACCACCTTCCACCCGACAAGTCAAGAGGCAAAAAGAGAACACATCTGTCCCACCACAGCCGTCCCAAGAAAAATACGAGCTTGGTGGTGGGCGATGACTTTGCGGCAGGAAGACACGGGGGCGATCAAGTACGAGGTACGAAGTACGAAGTACGAAGTGAAGGAGTTAGGCGCAACGGAGTTGCGCGGGCATGGCATGAGAAGGCAAAGCAGAAACGACGTGCGGGAACTAAATTCATGCACCCGTGATGCTGAAGCCCCCTTAGTACGCAGAGCGGGCGTAACCCGCATGGGGACTGGCATGGCGGCGATTCTCGAAAATTTTATCGGGACAGGTGCGGTCCGTCACATGCTTTGCTACTTCGTACCTCGTATTCATCTGCGCTCGCTCGTTACTACCTTGAGCACGTAGCGTCGACACAAATCGTAGTCCACTCCGCCACCTCGCAAAGTGGGAATAGCCCGCACAGCCAGTATTCGTTGCGGAGCCAATTTTGTCGAATACCTTGCATTCGCGATGGAGTATCGCGTTGTAATGACATCGTGCGGTCCCACCGATTGATGCAGCGTCGAAAGCAGCACCAACTGCTCCCCCCGACCGTCCGAAGTCGGGGCTCCCACGACCGCCAACTGTGGGGTTTCACTCGCCGCATCTGCCCCCAACAGGGAGCCCAGCACCTCCTCCGCCTGCGCGTGTGACACATACTCACCCTCAATACGAGAAAACCGTTCTTGGGGACCTCCCACGCACAGCAAGCCATCCTCGCGGATGCTCGCAATATCTCCCGTATCTACCCACCTGCGGGGCAGTCCTTCCTCCGGCGGGACATCCTTTCCGGCACATCCCGAAAAGAGAGCCGCACCCTTCACCCACAGGTGCCCCTGCTCCCCTCTTGCGGCGTCCTTCTCCCCATTCCTCACTTTGACTGCCACTCCCGGCATCACCATACCCACACTCCCCACGTCCCCGCAGGGCACGGTCCAAGCCGATGCACCGCCGCCCTCCGGTCGAACACTGCACGCCACCGGCATGGCAAGTTCTGCGGGCAGATAGCACGAGCACAGGCACAACCCGCGCTCTCGGTAGGCACGCTGCGCCATCGCCTCCGTCAATCGTCCGGTCACCAATATGTGCTTCGTCCCCCCAAAGTCACGCTCCTGTGCATGCGCGAGGATGCCCGGCAGCTGTCGTGCATCGAGCGGCATCATGTTCGGTTGATACTTTCGGACGAGTGTACACAGACGCTTGGCTGTTTCCGGCTCGGGGTACGTGATGATGTCCTGCCCGCTGAGCAGGGGATATATGAGTCCCAAGAAGAGACCGGCACGGTGGTAAAAGGGGAGACTGCTGAGCACGCGCTGCCCCGGCTGCAAGCCCAGTCTGGCTGCGGTCAACCTGTATCCCGCCAACACCGCCCGATGACTGAGCCGCACTCCCCGCACTTCATCCCCCTCCTCGGGTATTCTGAACACCGTGAGTGCTTCCGCCTCCGCCCCTTCGCGCGTGTCCCCCAACCACGCCGCCGACCTGTGCCGCCCAACCCGGTTTGTCATGCGTTCCCAAAGGTGCACCACGATGTTCCCGGCGGGTTCCAGCATCTCCTCGATGAACAGGAGGTCTCGCTCCGGTGGCCACGGAAAATGTCGCTGCTTTTGTCGGAACCTCCTGCCGGTGATGTAGAGTGTGAGCTCTGCCTGCTGTGCCACAGCCGAAAACTCCTGTTGGGTGTAGTTGTAATCGATATTCACCGGTGTGATCCCCGCCAGTATACACGCCACGTTGGCGATAACCGAGAATCGCCCCGGCGGCAGGATGATGCCCATGCGGCGCAGCGTAGTGCTCTTGCGCAGCCTGCGCACTAGGAGCATCGCCAGCATCAGTAGCCGTCGATAATTCAATCCCTGCTCGTCCACCCCATCAATGACCTGAGCATCCGGATGCTCCTGTAGGCTGTCCAGCAATACCTTGCTCAGTATACCCCCGCACTTTTCCATCGAAGCGGTCACCTGCTCCGTCGATGTGAATGACCAAGCATCCGCCACTCTCGCCGCACTATTCGCCGCAGCGGAAAAAACCGGTAGAAAGCTCACCTGCGCTTCTTCGTACGGCGCACCGCCGACCGGCGCACCTCCCCCGCCGTATAACCCCACAAACACGGGCAGCACCTGCCGCTTATACCCCCCGAGCAGATAGTTCAGCGTGCGCGGCGGCACATCTGCGTAGTGTGCCGGGGCTTGCACGGGTCTCCCCGGTAGCAAAACCACGTGGCGTCCGCTCTCCAATCGCACCCGTATTTGCTCGTGGAGTGTTTCTGCATCCAGCCGCCGGGGAGAAAACATCATCCCGTGCGCCCCATCGCGCCCGACCTGCTGCAGCACCTCCGCCGCCGGTCTCAGCTCTTCCTGCACCAACCATGTAATTTTGTGCATCCCGCCCAACCGCTCCTCCAGCACACGCACCACCTCCTCATCCACACGATTCGGGATGACTAATACCGACTCCCCGGGAACTCTCTCCGCTCCCTCAATGGTGACTCTTGCTGCCATGTCTCTGCCCCCCAAATCTAGCACATTCATCCCCCCTCCGCAAGTACGAAGTCAACAAGAAGTACGAAGTACGAAGTAGCGAAGCCGGGGAGCGATGCTTGCGTGGTGCCGAAGTTGGTCGCAGGTTCACCGTCCGCGTGATTCCGCTGCCTGTCTCACGCACTCCACACACCACGGAGGCACTCCTTCACTTCGTACTTGGCTTCTCTCCCCGCCACACACGGCGTCCCCACTCTTCCACCACACACCTCTCCTCTTCCCTAGCAATTCCGCACTGCCTACCCCGCCCGTCACTCCTCAGCTTTGCTACTCCGTACTTCGTACTTCGTACCTCGTACTTCGCATTATCCTCGTACTTGATCACCTTCGTGTTGCCACGTGACGAAGTTATCGCTCTACTCTGAGTTTATCGGGACAGATGAACTTGTTTTAGTTGCCTTATGTTCCGTGGTGTGGTAGAGTAGACCGGTACGCGTACACCTCACAATGGACGACATGATGAAAGGCTTCACTCCACCCAAGCACCACATATTCGATGCAACGTTTCGCAGTTATGCCACCGTGCCGGATGATCCGCTCGGGGACGGCGGGGTTGATGAGGAGCTGCCGGAGTTTGCGCTCGAAGATTGGGCGGCAGCTCTTTCGGCGGCGGAAAAGGGAGATTCCCATGCGCAGTTTCATGCCGCTGTGTGCTACATGAGCGGTGCGGGAGTGCGCAAGGACACGGAACGCGCCGTCAGGCTCCTCCGCGCATCGGCTGAGGCGGGTTACTCTGAGGCGCAATTTCACCTCGGGGTGTGTTACCATGCGGGCAACGGCGTGCCTGTGGATTTGGCGGAAGCAGTCAAGTGGTACCTCGTAGCCGCCAAGCAGGGACACACGATGGCACAATGCCATCTCGCCCTTTGCTATCTGGACGGTCAGGGAGTCAACACCGATATTCGCGAAGCTCTGAAGTGGCTCCGTCTCTCCGCCGCGAAAAAAAATCCGTCTGCTCAATACACCTTAGCCACCTGCTATGCCAATGGCGTGGGGGTGCGCCGCGATCAGGCAAAAGCCCTCAAGTTGTACCGCGAATCCGCCGAGCAGGGATACGCTCCGGCCCAAGCTGATCTCGGCGCGTGTTATGCCGATGGTGAAGGCGTACGCAAGAGCATGAAGGAAGCCGTCAAATGGTGGAAATTGGCGGCGGAGCAGGAAAATGCCATTGCCCAATCCTATCTCGGTTGGTGCTACGAATTCGGCGTGGCGGTGGAAAACGACCTACGGGAAGCCGCTAGGTTATACCGTGCGTCTGCCGAGCAAGGTAACGCGGGTGCTCAGTACAGCCTCGCCTTGTGTTACGCCAACGGTCGGGGTGTCCGGAAAAGCTACGCTCAAGCGGTAAAGTGGTGGCGTGTGGCTGCAGAGCAAAACTTCCCGGATGCCCAATTTGAACTGGCTCGCTGCTATGCTTTCGGAGATGGTGTACGCGTGAATGCCTCCAAAGCCCTCGACCTATTCCGCGCCGCCGCCGAGCAGGGTCACGCGGCTGCCCAATATCATCTCGGTACCTGTTATTGCTACGGCTCGGGTGCCAAGAGGGATATGACGCAAGCCATTCAATGGTGGCGTATGGCTGCGGATCAGGGGCATGTGCAGGCAACCTATAATCTCGGTGCCTGTTACGCCAACGGCGACGGCGTGCACAGAGATATAACAGAAGCCATCAAATTGTGGAACCTAGCGGCCGTACGAGGCGATAGCATGGCCCAATTCTCACTCGCTATCACGTACTACAACGGCGATGGGGTGCCTGTCAATCGGACAAAGGCATTCAAGTGGTTTCGTGAGGCTGCCGAACAGGGGCATGAAGATGCCCAGTACTACCTCGCCCTCTGCCACGAACACGGAGAGGGCACGAAGGTCAACCTCAAAGAAGCTGTCAAGTGGTACCGCGCAGCTGCCGCTCAAGGAAACGGCGATGCCGCAGCCGCTCTGGAACGCTTGGGGCACCACTCATGACCGGTCGGGTGGTCTCGATCGATGCCCTGCGCGGGGCGGATATGCTGCTGCTGGCGGGCGGTGCGCGGCTGCTGCTCTCCCTTTCCCCTTGGGTGGGCGGGAACTTCCTGCGTACCCAGCTCTCTCATGCGGCATGGGGGCAGCCCCTCTCTTGCTGGGATATGGTCATGCCGCTCTTCATCTTCATTGTCGGCGCGGGCATGCCGTTTGCTTTCGCCTCCTACCGCGCGCGTGGACTGAGCACGGCACGGGTGCTCCGGCGGGTGGCGCGTCGCTGCGTCCTACTCTTTCTGCTGGGTATGCTCGTGCAGGGGAATCTGACGAGTGCCGACCCGTCGCGTATGAGTCTCTTTTGCAATACCCTGCAGGCTATCGCCGAGGGCTACCTGATCGCCTCTTTCTGCCTGATATTCGGCGGTCTCCGCTCTCAAATCATCACCTGCCTTTCGTGCCTGCTCCTTTATTGGGCTGCTCTCCGCTTCGTGCCGTATCACTCATCCCCCCCGGCTCTCTTCCTGCCGCACGATAACCTCGCCTACTTTATCGATTGCAAGCTGCAGGGACATTGGCAGGACGGCACCCCGTACACGTGGATTCTCACCTCTCTCTCCTTCGCCGCTCTCACCCTGCTGGGCGTTTGCGGCGGTCAAATCCTGCGCCGGTGCTCATCGCGTTGGCGCAGCACGCCTACCCTCATCGGCGCGGGAGCGTGCTGCCTACTCGCCGGTTCCCTGCTCTCGCTCGATACCCCCGTCATCAAGCACATCTACACCGCGAGCATGGTGCTCCTGTCGGGCGGATGGTGTTTCTTGCTGCTAGCCCTCTTCCATGTGTTGTTCGATACGCACCCGGCTCTCTCCCGAGCGGCACTGCCCCTCCGTGTGTTCGGCTGCAATGCCATCCTCGCTTACCTCCTCACACAAACTCCCAGTCTAGGCGGTCTCTCTCTCTGGCAGAGCCTCTGTACCCCTCTCTTCGGCGGATTTTGCTCTCTCTTCGGCTCAGCCTCCCCTGCCCTCCTCGCCTTTCTCTCCCTCGCCTCTCTCTTCTCCCTCCTCCTCTTCCTCTACCGCCGCTCCATCTACCTGCGCGTATAACCCAGTAGGAAGTACGAGGTACGAAGTACGAGGTGGCGGAGCCGGGGAGGGGCGGGAGTGGTAGGAAGCAGTGTAGCGCGAGGCAGACGTATGCGGTGGAAGTGTTTGTTCACCGTGTGTGGCGAGATGTGGACGGAGAAGAGTAATTTTTCTGTCCCGGGCAACCTCGTTGCGTTTAATTCCCTCACCTCGTATCCCCCCGCCTCCTACTTCGCGCCCACCACACCCGCAAAAACTCCGGAAAACGAAGCACCGTTCCGCTGCTCCTCACCGTCCCCGCGTTACAGCTTCGCTACTTCGTACTTCGTACTTCGTACTTTTCGATTGGGGGGGGGGGGGGGGGGGGGGGGGGGGGGGGGGGGGGGGGGGGGGGGGGG
>CAYRJI010000012.1:0-30581 GCA_964424645.1 uncultured Akkermansia sp.
AGGATAAGTGGCAGGATAAGTGGCAGGATAAGTGGCAGGATAAGTGGCAGGATAAGTGGCAGGATAAGTGGCAGGATAAGTGGCAGGATAAGTGGCAGGATAAGTGGCAGGATAAGTGGCAGGATAAGTGGCAGGATAAGTGGCAGGATAAGTGGCAGGATAAGTGGCAGGATAAGTGGCAGGATAAATATTATATAAACCATTTATTATTAGATGTAATTTTTTCCTTGCTCATGATACAAATTTGTGATAAAATAATCCGCGTGAGCACGACGTACGAACCACCCTACACCATTTCGACAACGGCACTCTCCGACGTATCAGAGATATCGCTTCTGCTCGAGAGGCACAAAGAACTTCTGCGCGTGCGTGAAGCACTCAAACTGCGGCGTCGGAGTACTGTACGCAGCGTGTGCAGTACGCTCGCCATAGAAGGCAGCCGCGTGACGGAGGTTCAGGTGGAGCACATTTTAGCCGGGAAAGACGTACTTGCGGAGTCGCGTGAGGTGCAGGAAGTGCGGAATGCCCTAGATGCCTACGCTCTTTTCCCGGAGCTGAATCCCTACACCGTAGATGACCTCCTGCGCGTGCACGGCGTAATGATGCGCGGCATCTGCGACTCCCCGGGGCACTTCCGCCGCAGTGGGGTCGGTGTATTCTCCGGCTCGCAGGTCGTCCACATGGCTCCCCCGGCAAAGCGTGTCCCGTTTTTGGTGCAAGACCTCTTTACTTGGGTATCGCGCGCAGAGATACCCGCCTTGATTCGCAGCTGCGTGTTTCACTACGAATTTGAGTTTATCCACCCTTTCACCGACGGCAACGGTCGCCTCGGTCGCTTCTGGCAATCGCTCATTTTAGCGAGTTTTCACCCGGTTTTCGCCTACCTGCCTGTGGAAAATATCGTGTACCGGCGACAGGCAGAGTACTACGCCGCTATCTCTCAAAGCACAGCTCAAACAAATTGTGCCCCCTTCATCGACTTCATGCTCTCGGCTATCCGCGCCGCCCTCGTCAACCACATCCGTTCCCGGTGCGCAGCTGCACCCCCCCGGCACCGCACCCGTGAGCAGTCGGAGTCCCGTATTCTTTCTCTCCTGCATGCCAATCCCACCCTCACTGTGGCTCAGCTGGCTGCCAAACTCAAACTCTCCGAGCGTACTGTCGCCCGCCGCCTCTCCTCCCTACACTCGCGCAACCTTATCTCCCGCACCGGCTCCACTAAACGCCCCACCCGCCACACACATCTGTCCCAATGAAGTTAAATGCTCAGAGTAGAATGATGACTAGGCAGGAAGACGCAGGGGTGATCAAGTACGAGACAAATAAGAAGTACGAGGTACGGGGTATGCAAAGCTAGGGGGCGGCGTGTGGAGTGCCACGTATTGCTAATACGTGTGTCAATCCCTAATTCAAAAAAAATTCTTCCCTTTCTTTCAAGGGGTAACGCGGATGCTATGCTCCCTCTTTAACCACCAATATTCGTATAATTGCCATTTTATTAAATGCTCAATATTAGTGTATTAACCAACAAGTGCTACGTATTAGCAATACGTATACTTGGGGGGGGGGATTCCCTATGAATGAAGCCGATTTCAGACTGACAGACGGGCACGAGGTCACACGGATAGATGCGGCGAGCAAGGCATTGACGGTGGGGGCATTCGCGAGGCTGCCCGCAGAGGCGCGAGGGGCAAAGTGGCGACTTTTGCTGGAGGCGCAGGGGGAGGGGCAGATGGATGTACTGGGAGGGAAAAAAGAACGCTCGTTGAACAATACGCTGCAGGTGCAGGGGCAGGCATTGGATATGGTGCGGGGTATGGAAGAGGGGCGCATCGAGATAAGGGAGGCGAGTATGGGTGCGGAATTTATCTTGCTCTATGAGGGAGAACAGGTGCAGAAGGGGACGGCAGTGACTTAACATAGGTAACACTTTTGCCTCACCTTGGGTAACACCTCCGACGAATTTCCCTCTGTCACTTCCTCCTCCCTCTTGCAAGCTTTTCCTGCCGGGGAGGTGCCGTTGGGGGCGAAAAATTCAGAGCTACGAGCACCCGCAGGGTGCCGTTTGCTCTGAATAATAGCCCCACACGGCACCTCCCCGGCTTCGCCCCCCTGCTTGCCGCTCTCGCCCTTTGATTATTCGCACTTTTGTACTCCTTTCCTGCATCGGTATCCATGCCTCTATATTCTCATCTATCCTCCCAAGCTTATACCCCCAAAACCATATCTCTCCTATCCCTCCTCCTAGCTCCTTCACCCCTACTCGCTCCCCTCTTAATGCCTCGCTTACAAAGTACTCCATCCCGTGCCACTGTATCTCCCCATGCGCGTCTATGCTGCGCGTTTCCTTCCCCTTGTAATCGTATTCCCCCCCTCTCTTCCTAGGTACGCTCGCCTGTCCTTCCGATAGTGCTCCCCGGGTGTGTCTCCCCCCAATGCTTCGTGCGGTCTCTCGTAATTGTATGTGTGTACCCATTCATCTATCTCGTTCTGCGTGTCTACACTCTCTGCTTCAAGCTCTTGCTTCATATCCAAATGCATCCTCTCGTGCGCTCCATTGTCCTGCGTACATCCCACCCGCTCCCTCACCGGCTCTATCCTAAACTTAATCCACCATGTCGATAATCTACTGAGCATCAATACTGCTTGTGTGTTCGCAAATGGTACTCCACAGTCACTCCGTATCCTCTCCGGCGATCCGTACTTCTCGAACACCTCTATCATTGCCGCCTTCACCGTTCCCTCCTTCATACCTTCCAGCAGTGTTACCCCCAATATATACCGACGTTTCGCGTCTCTTATCGTCAAAGGATAACACTTCCGCTTCCCATCCCGCGACATCCACCACCCTTTGAAATCTATCGTCCGCTCCTCATTCACCTCCTCTGCATCCTTCCCGGCTCTGCCACTTCGTACTTTGTACCTCGTACCTCTTGTTATTCCAGCGCAATCTTCCCGTCTCGGGCATCGACATGGATGGTGGAGCCGTCGGGGAAGCGGCTTTGGAGGAGGGCGGAGCTGAGGGGATCGAGCAGGTCGCGCTGGATGGCTCGCTTGAGGGGACGCGCCCCGTAGACGGGGTCGAAGCCGTGGGCGGCAATGAGCGCGGCGGCGGCATCCGAGAGCTCGAGACTGAGACGGCGCGGCGCGAGGCGTTGACGCACTCGATCGAGCTGGATATTGACGATGCGTTTGAGGTCATCCGCACTGAGGCGATCGAAGATGATGATGTCGTCCACGCGATTGAGGAATTCGGGGCGGAAGTGACCCCGCAGGGCATCCAGTGCCTTTTCGTTGCGCCGGGCGACATCCTGCTCATCCAGTATGAATCGCGAGCCGATGTTGCTGGTGAGGATGAGCACCGTATTTTTGAAGTCGACAGTGCGCCCCTGCCCGTCTGTGATTCGTCCGTCGTCGAGCACCTGCAGCAGGGCGTTGAACACATCCGGGTGCGCTTTCTCTATCTCATCGAACAGCACGACAGAATACGGGCGGCGGCGGACAGCCTCGGTGAGCTGCCCCCCTTCATCGTAACCCACATACCCCGGAGGTGCCCCGATGAGTCGCGACACGCTGTGCTTTTCCATGTACTCGGACATATCGAGGCGGATGAGGGCGGCTTCATCGTCGAACAGGAATTCGGCGAGTGCCTTGGCGAGCTCGGTCTTGCCGACCCCGGTGGGTCCGAGGAAAATGAAGGACCCGAGCGGGCGGTGCTCATCCTGCAACCCGGCGCGGGAGCGGCGCACGGCATCGGCAACCGCTTTCACGGCATCCTTCTGCCCGATGAGTCGCCGGGCGAGTCTCTCTTCCATGTGCACCAGCTTCTCTCGCTCCCCTTCAGCGAGTTTGGCTGCGGGAATCCCCGTCCACGATGCCACCACTTTGGCGATATCGCCCTCGGTGACTTCTTCTTTGAGGAGACCGCCTCCGCTGCTCTGCAAATCACTCAGGGCTTGGCGGGCTTGACGCAGGGCTTGTTCCGCTGCGGGCAACTCGCCGTATTTGATGGCGGATGCCCGAGTGAGGTCACCCTTGCGCTCGGCTTGGTCGGCTTGCGTGCGCAGCGTATCGATCTGCTGCTGGGCTTCACGGGCTTTTTGCACGACCTCTTGCTCACTCTTCCACCGAGCGACCAAGGCAGAGGCTTTCTCCTTGTTATCCGCCAGCTCCTTCGTGATCTTCTCCAACCGCTCCTTGGACGCTTGGTCTTTTTCCTTTTCGAGGGCCTGTCGTTCCATCTCCAACTGCATACCGGCGCGGTTCAATTCATCGATTTCCGAGGGCATGCTGTCCAGTTCTATCTTCAGACGCGCGGCGGCTTCATCGACCAAATCGACGGCCTTATCCGGCAGGAAACGGTCGGTGATGTAGCGGTGGCTCATCGTGGCTGCCGCCACCAAGGCACTGTCGGTGATGTGGACGCCGTGGTGTACCTCGTAGCGTTCTTTGAGTCCGCGCAGGATAGCGATGGTGTCTTCCACGCTCGGTTCCGCCACGAGCACCGGTTGGAAGCGTCGCTCCAAGGCGGCGTCCTTCTCGATGTATTTGCGGTATTCATCCAGCGTGGTAGCCCCGATGGTGCGTAGCTCGCCACGCGCCAAAGCGGGTTTCAGCAGGTTCGCCGCGTCCATGGAGCCGTCCCCCCCTGCCCCGGCACCCACCAAGGTGTGCAACTCGTCGATGAAGAGGATGATCTGCCCGTTGGACGCGCAGACCTCCTTAATAAATGCCTTGAGTCGCTCTTCAAATTCCCCGCGATATTTTGCCCCGGCGAGCATGGAGCCGATGGAAAGCGAGACGAGCCGCCGGTGCTTCATCCCTTCCGGCACATCGCCGTTCACGATACGCCGCGCCAGTCCCTCGGCTATGGCGGTCTTGCCGACTCCGGGTTCGCCGATGAGTACCGGGTTGTTTTTGGTGCGCCGCGACAGTATCTGGAGCACCCGCCGGATTTCCGTATCGCGTCCGATGACGGGGTCTATCTTGCCCTGCCGCGCGAGGGCGGTGAGGTCGGTGCCGTATTTCTCCAAAGTCTGGTATTTGCCCTCCGGGTCTTGGTCGGTGATCCGCTGGTTACCGCGTATCTCTTTGAGTGCCTGCAAGTAACGTGCCTCAGGCATCCCCGCCTCGCCGAGCAACCGCGAGAGGGTCTCGTCCGCCTTGTAAATGCCCAGTAGGAAGTGCTCCGCGCTCAGATAGTCGTCTTTCATCGCCCGCCGCTGCTCTTCTGCGGCATTGAGTACCCGATCCAGTGACGCCCCGATGCCCGGGCTACTCGCCACACCACCCTGCTGCCGAGGCTGCTTCGCCAAATGAGCAGTGAGCTCTCTCTCCAACCGCCGCGCGTCTGCCCCGGCTTTCTGCATTACCGCCCCAAGCACCCCCTCCTCTTGCTGCAATAACGCCAAGAGTACCTCCGCAGGTAAAATCTCTGCCCGACCCGCCGACTGCGAAGCCCTCTGCGCCGCCGCCAAGGCTTCCATCATTTTTGTGGTCAAATTGTTGTTCAGCATGCCGTTTTGACGCAGTATCCTCCCCGCCCTGTTCAAAATTTTTACTTTTTTCGAAAATTTTACTGGACAGGGTCTCCGTCCTGTGGTACACCTCCTTGTGCGTGGGTTGACCGCAGTCCGGTGTCTTGTATCCCGTTGTCCTGTTCAGGTCCTCCCCGCAAAAATGCAACGCGTACACCCATGACAACCTCCATAGACCCTCTCGACATCTCTCTGGAACGCTGGTTGGAATATGCTTTCCTCGCCATTCCGAATTTTATCTTCACCGCAGCCATCATCATACTCGTGACCTTTCTCGTCTTCTACGGGGTCGCCGTAGTATGGGGTCTCCTATGGAATAAAAAGTGGACCATCGGTAAGAACCGCCGTGCGCTCATGGTCGGTGTTCTCGCTTTCCTTGCCGCCGCTTGCCTCGCCGCCCGCGATAGTCTGTGCAACGGCGGTCTGGGCAGTTTCTTCGGTGAAGCCGACAAGGTGTCTATTGTCTTTACGGGTGAACCCATCAACATGCTGGACTCGAAATCGGCTTACGAAGTCGCGAAGAGGTATACTAAGCTGTTCTCCGATAAAGGGGCTCCCACCGGTCTTGATGATGACATCGATGGCAGTGATCCCGGATCTGGGGATGCGCCTAGCAGCGCGGGAGGTAACGGGTTGCCCGATGATTCCCAAGACGAGAAGACGAAGTACGCAGTTTTGGAATCCTCTGTCAGCTCCTATGATGCCTGCTACGGTATCCTTACCTACATTTCCCTGTTCTGCTTCTTGCTCGTTCTCATCATCGTTCCGTGTCTGAGCTATCAGGATATTAAGCTGATCGCTCCCGTAACGAGAGAAACCGAGAATTGAACATTCTACTGCATATTATTCACTTAACGTAATTATCATTTATGGCGAAGAATCAGTTAATTATCGGTCTCGGTGGTGTTGGTGGACGTTCCATCGCAGCATTCAGAAAAGCAGTAGTCACTCACGAAGCTGATTACAAGGTTCTCAAGGATGAGAAGGGTTGTCGCTTTGAGTATCTTTACATCGACTCAAATCACGATATCCTTAACAGCAATATATGGGAGGTGTATGGAAGGTCTGTTGAATTGGGCGAATCCGATTGTGTGATGCTGAAGGATGGTGGTAGTACGAACTCGATCAAGGAAATCTCACGACAAGAGAACATCGCTCCGTGGATCGGGGAATTAGCGGATCATTTTGCAAAGCGGACGGGAAAGAAAAAGCGAGACGATGGAAGTCTGGATTCGGAGCTCTTTGGGCTTGATGGTGCGGGGCAATTGCGCAGGTACGGTCGTGTTCTCTTCGCTATGCATTCGCAGGTTATCCGCGTGAGTCTCCAAAGCAAGATTGAGAATCTGACGCACGAAGACTCAGAAATTGATGTGCGTATTTTCTGTACCTTGGGGGGAGGTACCGGGAGCGGCAGTATCATTGATATGGTGACCCTCATCCAGAGTCTTGCCGATGACAGCGGGCATACGTACCATACATTCATTTACCCTTTTATAGCAGGGCTTGCTACAGATGCGCAGGATACAGGATCCTTCTACCAAAATGAGTATGCGTCAT
This sequence comes from uncultured Akkermansia sp., assembly GCA_964424645.1. Classification (GTDB taxonomy): domain Bacteria; phylum Verrucomicrobiota; class Verrucomicrobiia; order Verrucomicrobiales; family Akkermansiaceae; genus Akkermansia. The sequence continues at coordinate 7,095 of CAYRJI010000012.1, forward strand.
TGAGAGACCTGAATGCTCTGATGGTAGGGAAGTATCATCCATATATCGCAGGAGTTGTCGGACACAATGTTGGAGATAACTACTACCACAAAAAGGGAAACCACCCTGTCCATGCGATTTACATATCAACAGAGATGTCGCAGTCTCAAGGTAGTATTAATCTAGAAACACAGATCGATTTTATGGCAAAGGCATGCTTTGATACGATCATGTATAGTATGCTTTATAAAAAACCAGAATGTCTGAAAGCACTTTCCGGTGAAGATCTTGTGCAAGTAACTCCAGGAGAACCTGCCGATGATCCCTTGCGCAGTTACCGATTTTCTGCTCTCGGTTCAAAGAGGTGGTGTATTCCTACCGACAAGATTAAGGACCTTTTGAAGTACGAGTACGAGTTGCGCGTGCTAAACTCGTGGCGTAAGGGTTCACCTCTGCCCGATGGGGTGGATGAACGTGATATCGGGAAGGTTAGCATCGATTTCAACCCAAAGTTCGGTAAGACATGGGAGGCAATTGAGAGGTATTGCAATGAAGTGAAGAAGCGTCTCGAGGATGAAAGGAAATCGATTGAGAGGAATGCCAAGCGAGGAGCAGATACCCTAAGGACGTTGGGTAAAATCTGTGGAGAATGTGTCGAAAAAATCTCAAAGGAGCTATCGGGTAGTGCCGATGTGCGTCTCGTAATCCAGCGTTGCGCACAGGAGGATGCTGCAGATATGCTCACCAGACTGAAGGAGAAAATGGATGATTTGTTTAAATGGGATGGAGGTGCCTTGGATACGGCATGGGGGATTGAAGACATTCGAAGGTATTTGGAGAGATACAAAGATGGTATAAAATCTTGGAAACGGGTTCTTACCGGATCAATGGACGATCGGGATATTGAGGCAAGGCAAGGGGAAATCAGTGACACAATGGAAAGGCGCGAGGAACAGTGGGAAAAAATAGGTTTTTTGACCATACATCTTACCAATAAAGATGAACTCATGATAGATTCCCAATTTGGCGATTGTATCCACAGCGTAGACCTTGCCCTTCTTCCCTTCCAACGCCGTTTGCTGCAAATCCTTATAGATGAAGCACTAAACAGAGTGACTGCGCTTTGTTCACGCGTGATGACTGCAGAAAAGGAAATCGCAGATGCTCGGACCGACGTCAATAAATGGATACAGAAACTGGAGAGTGACATTTCGTCCAATACAACTAACCATTCAAATGTGAGTGATCAGTTCGAACTTGATAAAGAAAACTTGGATGCCTTTCGAGATGAAATCAAAAAGCTTGATGGTGTGCATGCAGAAGAGATGGCGAACAAGTACAGTCCGGAATGGAAGAGAATAGTTGGTTCGTTTGACAAGTACGGGATAAATACTGTTAAAAAGGTACTGGCAAGACTCAATCAAAAATTCTACGATTCATCGGAAATCCTCCATCGAAAAGCAAGAGAGAATAATGGAACGCTAAAAGATGTTCTTCTAGCTTCCATTTTTGATCGCCTCATCCAATTGGCGGGTACTGAGCCTGGTCAGAATTACGAATATTGGGACGCTGCACTTAAGGATAAAGTAAAAAAGTTCGTTGGTGATCTGCGTTGTAGTACGGATGTTGATGGGAAGGGGAAGGGGGGTCTCACATCGCCGCAACAGTCTCCATGTAAGGCTATTGTGTTTGGCTTTCCGAAAGGGGCAGGTGCGCCTGACGGTTTTGTAAGGTGGCTCAAACAGAAACTCGAGAAAGAACTTCCTCCTAAGTACCGCCCGATGCAAAATCGTATGGATTTCTTTGAGCATAATACGGATGGCGAAATACGGGTCTTGTACATGCCGTATTGGTTTCCGGCAAGATTTGCTCCCGTCATTGCGAAAATTTATGAACGCTACAGGGAAACAGCCAAACGACCCAACGAGAGGGTGAAGATATATTTTGCCAATATCGATGAAAAGGATTACGGACTGACGTCCGAAACTCGCCCATCACTCACCGAAACGAGTCGGGATAAGGACAATGTTCGGAACGTTGATCTCGCATGTAAACTCTATTTCAAGTATGGAGACCAGAGGAAGTATGCTGCCAAGGCGGACGATTCCGGCATCATTATTATTAAAGGTATAGATGCTGACGGTATAGTGGAGTATAGCGAAGAATACTCCCCTGAGGAAAGAACCCACCCAAGTGGTAGCTTCAAGGAGGAGCTGGAGAATGCCATTGAGAACGCGTTGGAGCAAATGGACAGAGATGATAAAGCGTCCGTGTTCGACCAGTATACGAAAGAGCTGAAAGAGCTAGAAAGACGGAAGAAGAGTGAAGGTACTGATCCGGACAAAGATGCTGAGGTTAAAGAAGCACGAGAAGCCCGCAAGATTGCGGGAGAGAAACTTGGTCTGAATACCCGAATTGAGCATTGAAGAGCGGTTCTCGCCTGTTTGAGGACGGCAATTGGGTAGGAGCACAATGAATCTACACATAGACGCAAAGAAGAAGACCTACGTAGTGTGGGGGTTGGTGGTTGTATTTTTGGGGATTCTTGTGGCATACCACTACGCCAAGGACAAACGGATAGAGGAGGAGAACGCGCAGCAGATGCTGTTTGAGAAGCGGGAGGTAAAGCCGGTGATGCGGGGGTTGAGTGCGGTTGGGCTGAAGAAGCGGGAAAGCGATCTCAGTTTTGGCACGGAGGATATTAAGCAGACATTGGGGGCTTACCGAGAGCGGGTGGATGGACTGGCAAAGGAATGCGGCGGGCTCTACGATTACCTGAGAGAGAAGGCGGGCAGCGAGCAGCCGGAGAGTGTCTGTAAGGACTGGCGGGCAAAGAAGGAACGGGTCAAGGGCTTGCGGGCAGAAATAGCGCGTGTGGGGCAGGAGGGGCAGGACGCGTACGAACGGCAGGTGGCGGAGTGGGAAGCGGCGGCAACGAAAGTTGACGCAGAGGTGCAGACGCGGCTCGATGAAGTGAGGAATCTGGAGAGGCGAGCGACCAAGCTTTACGGGCGGGCGGCGGAAAGGAGGAAGAACGTGGAACAAGGAGAAAAGGCGTATTACGGGTATACCAATGACACACGAAAGTTGAAGCGAGGGATACTGAGCGTGCGCGCCAAGCTTAAGAAATACGAGGCTGAACAGGCGGACTTGATCAAGGCAAAGAACAGCATCTTGGGAGAGGACGGCAAGGTGAATCCGGAAGCCCCGGCGATCAAGGATATTGTCGCTCTGTTGGGGGGACTGCGTCCTGCGATCGGGGGGGACGTCGATGCCCTGCAAGAGCCGACAATCAAGCCTGAGCCGCCGCCGCCGCCGATGGTAGCGGATTTAAGCATAGCGACTACGGGGGATTTGGCGGAAGAGTTGGCGAAACCACTGGTGGAGGGGTGGTTGACGGAGCGCGGAGCCACGCCCCTGCAGGGGAATAGCTTTGTGTGGAATACGCCGGACGAGGTGACTATGGAGATTGAGGTAAATGCCCCCGCGAGTATACAAGGCAGGGACGCGGGGAAGCTGCGCGTTCGAATCATCACGGAGCGAGACGCAGGAGGTATCTTTTCGTGGTTGCACTCCGGTAGAGAAAGGGCGGACCTCGTACTCACCGGGCGCAACATGAGCAATGCTCAGAGGGGAGTGTGGTTACCGAAGGGACGGACACTCGATGACTTTGGCACCGGTGGAAAGGGGACGTATCGGTCGCGGGTGTGTTCGGATGCCTTGCTATTCTTTCCGGGAGAAGGGAGCGAGATCGAGTGTTTGAACGCGGAAACCCGTAATAAAGTCGCGAAGGTATACAGTAGAGATGACGCCGGGCGCATGGAAGCGGCGTCCATTTTCGGCTTTACGCCGGGCGGGCGGGACGCCGTGGCGGATGATACCGGAGGCAGGAGCATCGACTCCCTGCGGGGGCAGTACCGGGATCACATCATCTTGGGGACGTGGCACAGAGACAGTCGGCGAAGTGATAAGGCTCTGAGACCGGTGAGGGGACACGAGCTGAGTTATTCGTCCGGCATAAGCATGGATTCGGACAGGGTGGCGTCCGCGTACCGGCGGTTCCTGCAAGAATATCGGAACAAAGGCTGTCATCCATCGGAGCCCACGATCAATGCCGGGCGTTATGCCTACGCGTACGATATCAACTTTTACCGCTCCACGGCACCGAAACGGGAAGCGGCGGCGGGCGAAGATTTGCTCGCTTGGGCGGGCGACGCCAAGAGCGAAAAACTCGCGACCCTCGTGCGGGGGCGCGGCTTCGTACCGGTGATGCCGAAGGAGCCGAATGCCGATGATCAGCTGACCAATGAGGATTTACCCATTGACAGATTGCTGCAGAAGCTTCCTTCGGACTTCGGGTACACACGGGATGAGACGGTATGGGTGAGGGGTACGCGGTTTGATATACCGCTGTTCTACAGGGTGGGTGACAGTAAGGTGGCGGTGGACCCGACGTATGTGAGCGGAGTGACGAAAGCTCTGGAGTACATGCGGAAACTGACGAAGGGTAGGCGCGCGTGCTTGGTGTTGGTGGGGCATGCCGACCCGCAGTACGGAAAGAAACTCGACGCCGGAGAGAGATCGTGGAATTTCAACGACAAGCTGTCCCGCGAACGCGCGGATGTCATTTACACAGACTTTTTCAGCAAGGAATGCCCGGATTCATCGACCTTGACGCATGTCACGCTGGGGTGTTCGTGGGCGTTACCTGTTCGTGATATCGACTTGAGTAAGGGAATCGAGGAACAGGAAGGGGCACTGGATCGCTGCCGCCGCGTGGAGGTATTTGTCGTTTTCCCGCTCGCCGATGAAGAGGAAAGTGCCGGGGAAGATTAAGGGAAGCCCGAGCAATGGATGCCCAAACCCTCTCCCTTCTGTGCGTCCCGTTGGCAGCAGCGGCAGTCGCTTTTATCGTCGGTATTCTCGCCTTAAAGGACATTACACTTGAGAAGCTAGGCGACACATCGGAAGGAGCTGAGGCGAGATGGAAAAAATTGTTCCGTAATCTCAGGGATGAGAACAAACTAGGGAATTTCGGTAAAATCTGTGAAGCAGCCGCAGACGAGGAACTGCGCATAGATGGGTATGTGATGGATCGGATAGAGACGATCTACGAGGCACTGAATTCGAGCCATCGTGTACGTAAAGTCCCATCACTCAGTGATTTGCGTGCGCTTTCCGAGCAGCGGGCGCAGAGCAGATTCAGCGCAAATTTCTTTCGTTCACTCACTCCGAGCATCCTAGTGTTGGGCATAGGGTGTACCTTGTTAGGGGTACATGGTGTGCTGTCACGTCGAGTCATCGGCGATCAAATGATGATATTACTGGGGGAGGCACTGTGCCCCGGTGCGGTTGCCGTGGTGTGCACGATCGTGTTATTTGTCCTGCGCGGGATATATAACAGATCGTACGCTGCACTCATCCAAGCACTCGATAAACTAACGATGGACTGCCTATTTCAGCATTTTCGGGAACCGGATACTGCTCTCACCTCGCTAACTGATTTCGTGCGACACCTAGACGAAGGGGTGGGCGGCACCGGGCAAAGGGGAATGAATTTAAGGGAAGGGATGCAGAAGTTCAGGGGAGCACTCATGCAATGGACGGAGGTGTCAGATGGCTGTCTGAAAACGTTGACACACGTGACGGAACAAATGTGTTCCATCGGCGAAGATGCTCAAGATATCCAAGAAGAGGATGAGGATTGCTTCCGGATGGTGAGAGAAATGCTGGGAAATATGCTGAAGCGAACTAATAACCGAAGTCAGAGTACTGAAACGCTTTTAACACAGACCTATCCGGTGCTCTCTTCTCTTCGTGAAGTATTGCAGAGTATTTCAGAAATATCAGAAATACGAGATAGGGGGTATCGACGGTTTATTGAGCAGGGGAAGAGATTGAGAGAAATGCTACCGACAATGGGTGCGGGGCAGACAACCTTGCGAGAAGATGAGCAGAACTGCGATCAGCTGGTTCGATGGTTACAAGAACTCTCAGCCCTCACCGCGCGGCGGGAAGAAGAAGTACGAGTCGGTATGCAGATGCTTCTCCCACATCTCCGCGAGCAGCAGAGCTTTTTAGCGTCGCAGGTAAAAGCTCTTTCAGAGACTTCGGAGTCATACGTAGATCAGATGCGTTCTTCGGCTCACGGAAACGTGGTCGCTTTGATTCGGTGGCTTTTTCGAATCAACGAGCAAGCCCGTTCCTACGAAAACATAATACAAAAGCAGAACGAGAGATGTCGCAAAATTCTCTCCGGTTCGCATTATCCAGCCGGGCTTTGGGGAATCTACATGCGAATAGCGGATGCATTCTGCCGTTGGAAATGGTCATTTTACGCCCTTGTATTTGTCCTTATACTGATATTCGTATGATGGGTATGAGCTACATTCTCGGTATGTCGTGGTTCATCGATTCACTTTTATCGCTGGTGGCTCAATTGATCGTGATCGGGGTGCCGATCGTCTTTGTCTACGGTCTCATCGCAGCCGTGTACAGCATTATCGGAATATGCAATGAGCAAGGTGTCTTAGGGGGGCAACCTATGGTTAGGAATGAGGGTCTCAACATTGCAAACCCTGACAAAGTCAAGGATCGGTATCGCATCCCTTGGTTGGGGTTCGAGGTGCGCCCCAAACATTTGGAATTACGGAATGAGGCTATTGAAAGAAGTATGAGTTCACAGCAGTCTGCTGTGGATAAAAGGAATGAGGCTATGGGAGAAAGTATGGATTCGCAGCGGTCCGCTGCGGAAAAAAATAAACTTCCCACCCTCCCGACACTGAGTGATTTGCACGCGCTTACTCTTAATCGTGAGTCCCACCGCAGCAGTTCGACTGCCCTTACAACGAGTGTTTCTGTGCTGCTGATCGCAGGCATCTGCGGTACGATGCTCAATGTGCACGATGCCTTAGGCGAGGGCACGGACATGTTGGCTGACCTCGAGCATGCTCTCGAACCGGCTCACCGCGCCGTTTTTTTTACAATTATCCTGCTTATTCTGAAGGGCGTATATACGGCACTGGTGACACGTTACATCGCAAAATTGGACGCGTATACGGTAGAAATACTCCTACAAAGACAATATAAAAAAATCCATACAATAATCGCGGAGCGTTACGAGGAAACGTCAAAAACGATGCAAAAATTTCGAGATTCCGCTATAGAGCATTTTTGCAGCGATGCTACCGAAGAAATCACGAAAACAAAGAATTTTAATGATGCGTGTAACCGCAAGCATCGAGAAGACACAGAGACATGGAGTACGTTTTCTTTCCCCGTGTATGACGCGTCTCGGCAAAATCATGTTGAGGAGTTGCCATCCCTGTCGATGGGAGCAGTGCCGCCGGAGCGGGTACAAGCATGGACGGGGTTGAATCAATCTGTTGCCGATATAGCACAGATCATTTCAAGTTCGCCCCGAACGAAACATACGAGATAACATCCATGCGTATCACACACATAATCATTTGCTCGGTATTCGGGTTAGTGCTACTCACTGCCGCGTACTTTACGATTCGCGATATTATTCGAATCGTCAAGCAATTACGTGCTTTCTCTCGCACCACCGGGGAGGTGGGAATTTTTAGTGGTGATACACGTTCGCCGGATGATATTGCAAGAGATGTGGGAGAAAAACTGAAAAGTATCAAGGAGAACGACAAGGACAAGGCGGATCATTATGTCATTCAACGCTTGGATTTTGCCGTCACAATGGTAGGTCGCGAAGAAGGAGCACACACACAATTGCCGTCCGTTGATGAATGGTATGCGCGCGAGGTTGAGGAGGAAAACTCTCGTCCGTCTGTATGTGTCTCCCGCACCCTGATAGCATCTTTGCTTATTATGGGGATTGTCGGGACTCTCATCTGCCTCCATGCCGGTTACCTTGCCGGTATCAACAACGGAGAATTCAGCAACCTGCATGAAGCCCTGCAACCGAGCCTTTGGGCAATCGGGGGTACCATCATCCTGCTCATCCTGCGCGGTATCTATAGAGTGGTGTTTGAACGCTTGGAGGGTCGTATCAATTGCTATACCCTCGAGGTGATCCTGCCCTGCCTCCAATTGTCGACGAATGAGGAGGAAATGGAAGAAAACATGACCGAAACCGTGGATGTCCTCAATCATTGTATCCATCGAATAAAAGACAACCTTGATCAGGGTGTTGCCCCATTTATTGAAGAGATCGGTAGGTACAAGCGGGGCATGGAGGGACTTCTCGATGTACTAGGCGGCTGCTGTGACACCGTAGTAGAGGCGGCAAAGAAAATGGAAGAAAATGCAGCAAGTAGCAAGAAACAGGTTCAGCAGATACGCGATGCGTACCAAAAAGTGCTGCCTGCTCTCAGGGAAGCGGACGGTCTCTTGACTGCTATCCCCGACCGACTCCGAGATTTACAGAAAATGCTGCAAGATCACCTAAAAGAAGTTGCCGCTCTTTCGGACAACCTCTCAGCCGCGCCGAAGAAGCGTGGGCGTCACATAACGGCGGTGAAAAAGGTACTTGACGAGCTCAGGCAGCAATACAGCCAAGCTCAGGCGAAGACATTTGCTATCCGTACCCATGACCAACAGAGTCTGTCGGTGCATATTCTGAACGAGGCGAAAGCTCTGGAAACTACAAAAGCAGCAATGAAAGGTCCCTTGTCGCTCATGGAGGAAACCATAAAGCACATTCGTGCCCTTTCTGCGTGTTTGCAAGGGGCTAGGGATGCCTACACGGAAACAACGTATGCGCAGGTCGGTGATATGGAGGAGTGTAAAAAGAAGCTGGATACTCTCCGGATGCAACTGGATGCACGTAAACAACAGATCGACAGTATCTGTCGTCACTATCGTGCCTATCGGCGTCCATGGCTGTTCCTCAATCGGCGGGACCTGCTTGCATCGTCACTACTCTTATTGCTGCTTATTCTGAAACTTTTCTTCTTTGAATTATGAGTCCGGATATTGTCGTTGCTTTCGTTATCATTTTCTTCCTTATAGGTCTCGCAGGCATGCTCTGGGCATGGTTGCGTGTTGTCCTATCTTATCGCAAGAATCTGCGACATTACGAGGAGAACTGGGGGCGTCACAAAGAACGAATTCAAGGGTATCGGTATCGAAGGGATGACGGAAAGATTGTTTTGAAGGATCCGGAAAAGGGGAGCGGTTCTTCCGATGATCAATGTGACACTCTCGACCCTCTCGATGCTCGGTGTGACATTCTCGAGAAAGTTCTTGCCGATGCCAATGGTGCCTGTCGTCTCCCGGAACTCCATGATCTCAATGAATACACTCTCCAGAGGGAATCCGCCAGTCTCCCTCCCTCGCTCTTGCGTATTACCATTTCTTTCCTTCTAATCGTTGGTATCTTCGGTACTCTCACGGGTGTCGAGGAGCTCTTAAGAGATGGCGATATCAACATTGCCGAGTTGCCGAAGGCTCTGCGTCCCAGCTTGTTTGCCGTAGGTGGTACCGTAATTCTCCTCTGGATACGCAGTCTCTACGATTATGCCTTCCGAAAATACCTCAACCAACTTAACACTTTCACGGTAGAAAAACTCATACCGGCACTATTGCCTTTGACTCACGCCAAAGACTCTCTCGATGAATCCCATAAAGATCCAGAAGAACGACAGGGTCATTCTTTCGCAGAATTAGGAAAGCAAAACCGAGATTTCCAAAATGCAATGAAGGAATTTGACAGTAAGAGTATCGAAGCACTGAGTGACATGTCCCAAACACTCAGAGAAAAAGATACCTGTAGTGCTATGATAAAGAAGTTGAACGCGGCAGCAGAAGGGATCACATACATGACGAAGCGTCTTAAAGAGAATGAAGAATTGCATAATGAAGTATCGGAAGAACACGGAAAGCTACTCGAAAAAGTACCTGAGATAGTCGAGGATATCCGGACGAGACTAGGCATGCTTGAACAGCTGAAAGAGGTCACTGAACGCATCACCGAAGTCTTTCAGAAACTCGCCGGTAACATGGAAGGAGTAGGGAAACAAATGAAGGACGTTATGGAAGTTGCCGAGGAGATTCCTGCGTTTACAGAGGAAATGCGTGAATATTCGGAAATGCTCCGGCAGCTGTGCGAGATGCGGGAAAATATCGTGACATCATCCAAGACTCTCGAGGAGCAGATCAAAGAATTGGCAATGTTCGACCAGTCTATTTCTGAGCAGATTGAGAAACCTGCCCGTGATGCTCTGGATGAATTGCAAGATATCCTTCAAGCGCGGCAAATCCAGCAAAGCGATTTCGAAGTCTATCTGAAGGGATACGATGATGAAATTAAGAAACTTTTCGCTTCTATTCAGGAGTCTGTTGATGACTTCGAAATAAAGTCATGCAATGACTTGGCAGAGGCATTGAGTGAACAGACAAAGAAATTAGGTATATGAGCAACTACTTCTCCCAACAGGAGGAAAACTTCTGGCCCTGTGTCAGTGATATGTTTCTGGCACTCTTCATCATTGCCCTAGCTTTGTTTTCTCAAGCAAGCGATAGGGAGAAGAATGCTGACATCCGCCAAGAACAACTCATGGCGGATGAAACTTGCCGACTTATAGAAACCCTCTCCGAGGCATTCCCGAATGATAGTCGCATCAGCTCTCTGAAGAAAAAGACGGAGAAAATTCGCGCACAGCACAGCAGTGGCGATCCCTGTAAACGGGGAATGAACTGCGAGATGAATAATGCACTGACTCAACTCCCTCAGTCCGAGAGTATAAAAACTCTCCTCGGACAACAACCCGGTGGTATCGAGGAATTCGAAAATAGAAAGTTTTACCACAGCGATGCCGTAAATTACTTGTATAAATTCGTTATTCCGAAGGAGGAGCGTCGGGGTACGAGTGACGATGCGCGGCTGAGTCAGACCCACCAAGAAATTCTGCGTCGCATCGTCAAAGACAACGAATACAAGATAAAAATATTGTCAGATTCAAAGGACAAGGATAAGGGTGAACTTCAGAGCACGCTCGCGGAAGCTAAGGCGGATTCTGAGCGTAAAGACGAGCGGATAGGGCAGCTTCAAAAAGACAAAGAGGAGCTTCAGACAAAGATCGATGAGAGGGATCAGCGAATAGCGGCGCAAGACCGGGAGAACAAAAAGAAGGATGAGCAAATTGATGAATTGAAGGAGAGACTGGGTGAGGATATGCGTCCGCGCATTATGGATAAACTGAAAAAAATCATTGACGATACGGGGTGTAGCGGACTCGTGAAAGTTGACCGGGAAACGGGTGTATTAAGTATACCCTCCGGTACCCTTGTATTCAAAGATAGGAATAAAATACTGAACCCCTATAAACCCTTTGCCAATCAGACCAGTGAGGAGAATCTTAAAAAGATAGCGGAGGCACTTGATCTGCTCATGGAGGAGGACAGTAAGGAGCACTTGGTCGATACCATCATCATTGAGGGACACGCGGATCCGCATGTGCGGGGGGGACCGATATTCGAATATGCCAATGATGAAGCGAGTGCTTGGCGAGCACTGGGGACTTGGCTCGTTCTCAACAGCGTATGCTCTGACAAATTCAAGGGGTACAAGAACGCGAATAACAAGGCGATTTTCGGCATTGCCGGCTACGGCAGCAGAAATTGTCCGGCGAGAGGGATGAATGAAACGGATACTGACTACAAAAATCGCTGTCGGCGTATTGACATTCGCTTTATTCCCGCGCCGAGGAGTAACCTCTAACTCTCTTCCTTTCTGTTGTTTCCATGGGTAACCTCCTGAATTCTCTAAAATTATTTCTTTGTGGTTTGAATGATGTCGGGCTGATCATCAAGTGGCTTATGAGCGGCGCGTTCGCAGCCGCTGCCTCTATTGTGGTACTGTGGATGTGGGTGTGGCTCTGGAATAAAAAATGGTGCTCCAAGAACAAAGGGTGGGTCGTTCTCTTCTTCCTCCTTTTCATGGGGGTATGGGTGTGCATCGGAATAACGCGCGATGCCGCAAAAAATTTGCGTGAGAGACCGTATCTGCTGCAAAAGGAGTTTGAGGACGCGTCCATCAATTGGATTTTGGTGAAGTCTATTTTTGACAAAGCGGAAAGTAGCGATGAACAGACATTGTTTAATGCCCTCTGTCAGTCCGTTTACGACTACGAGTACGCGCGAAATCCGCTTGTGCATCTCCGGATTAATCATAATTATTTCAGATTACCCGCCGGGGCTAACCTATCTCTGAATGATATGTACAGAAACAGGGAGATGAAAAGTGCCAAAGACCTGCTTCGAATCAAGAGACCCGCCATTCAGAGACATGTGGCAGCCGCCATCGCCGAACGTCAACGCGAAGATAACAAAGGTCTATTCAAAAACTACGGCGAAAACCTCCCCATTGACTGGCTCCTCTACCTCCTCCTCCCCCTCTGCGTCCTCCTCACCCCCATCTCCGTGAGGGACATTAAGCTTATTTCATCTCGAAGTCGGTAATTCCGGACCCATAAAAGCCGTATCATATCTGCCCCCGGAACGTCCTCCCCTGCACAGCCTTGCTGCGCCTAGCTTTGATACTTCGTACCTCTCCTCCCTTTCCCCTCAACACGGTAACGAAGGGTTTTCGTAGGGTGGGCGTGGATTTCGAATGAGGCGAAAAAATTTCGTGTTGCCAATTGCGGGGAGGTGTGGTAAGCTGGGAGCACCATGAAAATCACCGGTACTACACATAAGAAAGCCGCGGAGTGGGTGGAGCAAGTTCGCCGACTCTGTAAACCTGATTCCGTCTACTGGTGCGACGGAAGTGAGGAGGAGAATACCAAGCTGTGCGACATGCTCGTGGAGAAGGGCACCTACATACGCTTGAATCCGGAGAAACGTCCGGGGTGTTTTTTGGCGCGTTCCACGCCGTCGGATGTGGCGCGTGTGGAGGAGCGTACGTTCATCTGCTCTGAAAAGCAGGAAGATGCCGGACCCACCAACAATTGGAAAGCTCCGGCTGAAATGAAAGCCATCCTGAACAAATTTTTGGACGGCAGCATGAAGGGGCGTACGATGTACGTCATTCCCTTCTGCATGGGACCGCTGGATTCGCCGCTCGCCAAGATCGGGATAGAGATCACCGACTCCGCCTACGTGGTGACCAACATGCGCATCATGACCATCATGGGCGCAGAGGTACTCCAGCGACTCGAGGAGGAAGCACAGGGCGGCGGGAATCCGAAACGCGATGGGTACGGCGACTTTGTGCCCTGTCTGCACACGGTGGGCGCGCCGCTGGAGCCCGGACAGCAGGACGTCACTTGGCCCTGCAACAACGAGGAAAAATATATCTGCCATTTCCCGGAGACCGGCGAGATTATATCCTACGGTTCCGGATACGGCGGCAACGCCCTGCTCGGCAAGAAGTGCTTGGCTCTGCGTATTGCCACGAACATCGCGCGGCGTAATGGCTGGATGGCCGAGCACATGCTCATTTTGGGCATCACGGACCCACAGGGGCGCAAGTCTTACGTGACGGGAGCATTCCCCTCCGCCTGCGGCAAGACTAACCTCGCCATGCTCGTGCCACCCCCTGCCCTGAGGGCAAAGGGCTGGAAGACAAGCATCATCGGCGACGACATCGCTTGGATTTGGCCGCATGAAGACGGTACCTTCCATGCCATTAACCCCGAAAACGGGTACTTCGGTGTGGCACCGGGGACGTCCTACAAGACCAACCCCATCGCCATGGATACCATCAAGAAGAACGTCATCTTCACCAACGTGGGACTCACCGATGACGGCGATGTGTGGTGGGAAGGGATGGACGGCGAGCCGCCCGCGCATGCTATCGATTGGCAGGGCAATGACTGGACGCCGGATTGCGGTCGCAAGTGCGCTCACCCCAACAGCCGCTTCACCGCTCCTTCCGCCCAGTGCCCCACGCTCGACCCGGAGTACTACAACCCGGAAGGGGTCTCCATCAGCGCGTTCCTCTTCGGTGGACGTCGCGCGACGACGATGCCGCTCGTTTACCAGTCCCGCGATTGGAAGCACGGTGTGTACGTAGGTGCCACGATGGGCTCGGAAATGACCGCCGCCGCGTTCGGCAAGATCGGGCAGGTGCGCCGCGATCCCATGGCAATGAAACCCTTCATCGGCTACAATGTTGGCGATTACTGGCAGCATTGGCTGGATATGGGCGAGAAAGCCTCTGCGGACAATCTCCCCAAGATATTCAATGTCAACTGGTTCCGTAAGGACGAGGAGGGGCACTTCATTTGGCCGGGCTACGGTGACAACATGCGTGTGCTCGACTGGGTGCTGCGCCGGTGCCGTGGCGAGGTGGAAGGTGTGGAAACCAAGCTCGGCGTTTCCCCCGCCTACGGCGAACTCGACCTCGAGGGGCTGGACAGCTACACGGAGGAGGAGTTCAACAAGAACATGACCCTCACACCTTCCGAATGGCAGGCTGAGCTGGAAAGCCAGACGGAGCTCTTTGACTCCGTGGGTGCCAAGCTACCCGCCGAGCTGGAAGAACAGCGCAAGTCGCTGATTGCTAAGTTCAGCTAAAAAAATCCCGGTGTCCGCCACCCCCCTGCCCTCCGCTTGCACGGCGGAGAAGTTTGCGTGGCTTCCGGTTGCAGGGGGGGTGTGGAGCCGGGGAATGTGTGGCGAGCAAGGCGGGGGTGGATGGGGTGACACGCCTCCATCACCTCCGCCGTAGTGGGTGCGGGGTATGAACTTAAAACAACTAATGAATATACCTGACAAGTTTACGTCTGAATCTGTCGGAGAGGGGCATCCCGACAAGGTGGCAGACTACATATCGGACTCTATCCTCGATGCCTGTTTGGAGCAAGACCCCGACGCACGTGTTGCGTGCGAAACTCTCGTGAAGGACAATCACGTGGTGCTCGCCGGGGAAATCAGCACGAGTGCGAAAGTTGATTATGAGAGCATTGTGCGCCATGCTATCCGGACAATCGGGTACCGCACCCCGGCAGATGATGAAGTTTTTTACGCCGATGGCGTGGAGGTGCTGAACTTTCTCTCCGAGCAAAGTCCGGATATCGCGCAGGGGGTGGATGCCCGCGCGGCAGACGGCAAAGAGGGAGACGAGCAAGGGGCAGGAGACCAAGGCATCATGTTTGGCTTCGCGACCGATGAAACTCCGGAGTATATGCCCGCGCCCATCATGTACGCGCACCGCATCATGCGCACACTTGCCGAGGTTCGCCATGCCGGGGAAGTCCCTTGGTTGCGCCCCGATAGCAAGTGCCAAGTCACCGTGGTCTACGGGGCAGACGGTCGCCCCGAGTGTGTCTCGGATGTGGTACTCAGCACCCAGCACACGGAGGATGTGACGCATGATGCCATTCGAGCGTTCTGCACCAAGCTCATCGAACGCGTATTGCCCGAGGGACTCTTGCGGCGTGAGACTAACTACCATATCAACCCGACCGGGCGTTTCGTCATCGGTGGTCCTCACGGCGACTCGGGGCTTACCGGGCGCAAGATCATCGTGGACACTTACGGCGGCATGGGGCACCACGGTGGCGGTGCGTTCTCCGGTAAAGATTGCAGCAAGGTGGACCGCTCCGGAGCTTACATGTGCCGCTGGGTTGCCAAGCACCTGATTGCTGCCAAGCTTGCTCGTCGGTGCGAGCTCCAAGTCGCCTACGCTATCGGTAAAGCCGACCCCGTCTCGATTATGGTGGACACCTTCGGTACGTCCCAACTCAGCGGTTCGGAGATTACACAGCGGATTCGCAGTACCTTCTCCTTCAAGCCGGCAGATATGGAAAGGGTTCTCGGGCTTCGCCGCCCCATCTTCACCAAATCCACTAACTACGGTCACTTCACCGACCAAGAGCTACCTTGGGAAAAAGTCGACCCGGAAAAGGTCAGCTTACTGCGAGGAAAGTAAGGGAATAAGAAGTACGAGGTACGAAGTACGAAGTACGAAGTGTGCAAAGCCGGGGAATGACGGATGCGCTAGGCGATGGTGTTGTGCGGGGAAAAGGTGTGTGTGGTGGAATGGTGACGGGAAGCCAACAATTTGATCATCCCCGTGTCTCCCTGCCGCAAAGCCATCGCCCACCACGAAGCATTTACTTTTTTTGATTCAGGGGTTTGCCTAATTTCTCCGGTTTGTTCTTCGTCGGTTGCGTCTTGTAGGTTTTTCCTGTCGGGGTTTAGTGGTTTTTTCCTGCCAGGGCTTGGTGGATGCAGGACGGGCGGCGGTGGGTCGTGGTGTTACTTTTGGTGTCTGCTTAACCTCTTTTTTGCTGGGGGCAGGTGTCTCCGTGGGGATGGCAGCCTGCGGTGCCGTAGAACGTACGAATGCATCGATACCGGCGGCAAGAGCCACCGCCAATTTTGTGCAGTACTCCGGTTTCGTGAATTGTGCGCTTCCCTGCGGATTGTCGAAGAAACCCAGTTGCACTGAAACCGCAGGCATCTTCACCGAACTCAGCAAACTGTAGTGAATGTGCCGACAGCCCCCACCGGCGGCATGCATTTCCGCACTCAGCGCGTGCTGTAGCGCATACGCCAGTGCCGCACTCTTGCAGAGATAGGCATCGCCCGGTCTCGCTCTGCCATCCACCGGCAACGGCGAGAGCACATACACACTCGGACCGACAGCTTCCGGGGCAGTACGCTCGAGATGCAGACTCACAAAAATGGCATTCGGCACGGCATTTGCACTTTCTACGCGCTGCGGGTCAGACAGGAAATAATCCCCCGTACGAGTTAGGAAGCATCTTTTCCCCGCCTTTTCCAGTTCAGTTTTCAGGGCAAGGGCTATTTGCAAAACCACCTGTGCTTCACTGCCCGCCGCACCGCAGGCATTTCCGCCATCGTGCCCGCCGTGTGCCGCGTCTATCACCACAGTTTCGACTTTCGCGGGGTCTCGGATGTAAGTCGGTCTCAGGATGGGGTCCAACCAGTACACCCAATCTTCCCGCGAAATCAGGAGTTTACCGCTCGCATCTCTCATGAAGGGACGCACTAGTGAGATGTCCATCCCATTGATACGTAATTCCTTCGCACCGGGTCCGAACTCCACCCGAGAATCTTCGTATGAGAGAGTGTAAGCTCCCTTTCGCGTTGCACTCTCGCCCTCCATCAACTTGTAGAAGCTGCGCAGCTCATCCACCGTCTGGTAAGGGACATCGGGTGTCCCCCCCGCCGCCGCCCATGTCCCCGACTCTGCGTGCGAGACTGCAACCATGCTGCACACAACTGCACCGATTACCCACACCGCCATCATCCTCCGAAGATTCAACGCGCCCATGCGGCAGCGCACATGCCCCGGGATCACTGCCCGGCAGGGAAAAATCATGCCGAGTCGAATGCCTTTACCGAATACCGGGAAAAGTTGTTTTGAAAGGAAAGTCATCATCGTGAGGAACTACGAGGCACACCGACGCGGACGGCTCCTCCCCCGCTGCGTCGGGTTCCACTCGCCCGCATGCGGGACTGGGCGGTGTAGCGCACTATCCCATCGCAGATGCATTGTGCGAGAAGCTCTTGGTAGCGATCTGAGCTTATCTTCGTCCCTTCAGCCGGGTTGGTGACAAACCCTCCCTCGAAGAGAATAGCCGGACGCTTGATAGTGCAGAGCACGGAAAAGCGGGCACGCTGAATCCCGCGGTCGATGGCTCCTGTCTTCTTAATCGTATGGCTGTGCACTGCCGTCGCCAACGCGATATTTTCGCTGTCTTGGTTATTTCCGGCTAAGTCCTCAGTCCTCCGGGTTCGGGCAAAGGGCGAGGTCGTGCCGTGCGGTGCCAACGTGAAAGTCTCGATACCGGATGCACCACTCTGCCCGGAATTATGGTGCAGGCTCACAAACAGGCAATTCGGTGTGCGATTTGCTATAGCCACCCGTGCCCCGAGCGTCAAAAAATAATCACTGTCACGTGTCATCACTACCTTAAACCCGACCGCTTCCAACTTACGACGCACCTTCAGCCCCAGCGCGAGGTTACAGTCTTTCTCACGAGCATACCGACTTACAGCCCCGGAATCGTGCCCCCCGTGCCCGGGGTCCAATACGATCGTGGTGATTTTCCCGGCATTCGCCAGCCTCGGTCTCAGCACCGGGTCCACCAACTTTCTCATATCTATCGCCGAAATCAATAACTCCCCGCCCTCTTGGAGTATCGGATAGGATAGTATATATCGGTAGTTATTGACGTAAAAATCTTGTTTTAGGGGACGCAACGAGACGGTTCGATTCCCTGCCCCATACGATACGCAGCCCGGACGTCCCTCCCGTTTGGCAAATCCGTAAAACTTCCATACATCTCTGAGCCGCACGTAGTCCACATCGCGCACACGCATCACCTCCCACTTTCCCTCTACCCCATAGCACACACCTCCCCCAAGCCCTGCTATCAGCAGCACTCCGATCATTACGCTCCGTATCAACCAGTGCTTCATCCTCTCCGCCCCCATCCGTGCTCGGAGGGCGCGCCCATTCTACCACAAGACCCTCCCCGCCGCAAGTACGAAGCGAATAGGAAAGTACGAGCGTTGGCGGCAATCCACACCTGTCCCAGCAAAATTCTCGAGAAACGCCGCAATACTAATCCCCATGCGGGTTACAGACGCCCGACATACGAAGTAGCAAAGCCAAGGAGTGGCGGGTGTGGTGAACAATCGGGTCATGCATGAAAAACGTGCGTGATGAGAGTGTTGTGGCAAGTCGTATCATACGTGATGATACCGGTGCCACACGAACGCTTCGTCATGGCTTCGCATACCGCAGACGTGTCATCCTCACGGGTGCATGGATTTGTTTCCCTCGTATCGTTTCAGCTTTGCCTCTTTCCACCCCCCCTGCGCAACCTTGTTGCGCCTAACTCCTCCACTTCGTACCTCGTACTTGATTCCCCTCGTGTCTTCCTGCCGCAAAGCCATCGCTCGCCACGAAGCTCGTATTTTTCTTGGGACGGCTGTGGTTGTCTGCGGTGGAAACTGCTTGACAAGATGGAGGAGATAGGGTAGAGTGACAGCGAACCGTTGAGATAGAAGACGGGGAACCAGCAACAGAAATACGACGATGACACGAACACCAATTATAGCAGCAAATTGGAAAATGAACGTGGGACCGAGTGAAGCTCGAGCATTTTTGGACGCTTTCAAGGGGGAGGGTCTTTGTGAAAAAGACGGAGTAGAAAAGGTGATTGTGCCGCCGTTTATCACGATACCGGCAGTGACAGAAGCACTAGGGAGCTGCAGCTGTTTGGGCGTGGGGGCACAGGATGTAAGTGAACACGACAATGGGGCATACACGGGCGAAATCTCTACGGCAATGCTTACGGAGTTGGGATGCCGCTATGTGGTGCTCGGGCACAGTGAGCGTCGACAGTACCACGGCGAGTCCAACACATACATCAATAAAAAAATTCACAAAGCTCTGGCAGCAGGCTTGGTGGTTATCTACTGCATAGGGGAGACCTTGGAGCAGAGAGAAACCGGACATCTCGAGGAGGTGCTGCGTACACAGGTGACAGAGGGATTGGCGGGCTTGACTGCCGAGCAGGTTGCCGGTTTGGTGATTGCTTACGAGCCCGTATGGGCCATTGGGACGGGAAAGACCGCGTCTGCCGCAGATGCTCAAGCAGCGCACGCATACATCAGGGGCGTGGTAGAGGAAAGCTTCGGAAGGGATGCGGCACAGGCAGTGCGGATACAGTACGGAGGTTCGGTGAAACCGGGAAATGCGGCAGAGTTGATGGGGCAGCCGGATATAGATGGGGCTCTTGTCGGCGGCGCATCGCTGAAGGCGGAATCTTTTGCCGCCATCATCCGTGCCGCTGCCAAGTAAGCGGGGTGCGAGATACAAAGTACGCGCTGCCGGGTAATCATCCGTGCGCAATGCTATTGCTTTGCGTAGGCTTTCTCAAGCCCGCGTGATGCCCCTGCAGGTTGCACCTATGCACCCCTCATGCTGCCTACCGCACTTTCTGCGTCATCACAGGGGTTATCATCCTCGCGGGTGCTCTGATTTGTTCCCTCACGCTTCTTCTTTTCAGCTTTGCCTCTTTCCAACCCCCCTGCGCAACCTTGTTGCGCCTAACTCCTTCGCTTCGTACTTCTCGTTCTCTCCGGCTCCACACACTTCGCGCCTCGCATTCCTCCCACCCGCTGTGCCCACCACTCACGCCACCTCCCCACCATTCCGTCCTCCTTACCCCATACCGCACGCCACAGCCTTGCCACTTCGTACTTCGTACCTCGTACTTCCATTCCCCCGTGTTTTCCTGCCGCAAAGTTATCGCCCACCACGAAGCTCGTATTTTTCTTGGGACAGGTGTGGTTGGGTCTCTTTATTTTTCTTGCCATGGAGGAGAGATGGGGTAAAATGAGGGAAGATGAGCATACGCGGCATATACAACTTCTACGCGGAAGGGTTTCGGCAGATGACGCTGGGGCGGGTGCTTTGGTGTGTCATCCTGCTGAAGCTGGTGATTATCTTTGTGGTGCTGCGATTGCTCTTTTTTACACCGTACTTGCGGGGCACGGATGCTGAGAAAAGCCGTGCCGTAGCGGAAGAATTAACGACTCGACATTGACATGAACGCCATTGATACGACACTCATTGATTGGTCGCGCGCGCAATTTGCGCTTACGGCGATGTACCACTGGATATTCGTCCCGCTCACGCTGGGGCTGGGGCTGATTATGTGCCTCATGGAGACGCTCTATGTGTATACGGGGAAAGACTTTTGGAAAGCGACTACGCGATTTTGGATGAAGTTGTTTGCCGTCAACTTTGCCATGGGGGTTGCCACGGGCATCGTCCTAGAGTTCGAATTCGGCACCAACTGGAGCAATTACAGCTGGTTTGTGGGTGACATTTTCGGTGCACCGCTGGCGGTGGAAGGCATTGTGGCATTTTTCCTAGAAGCCACGTTTATCGCGTTGATGTACTTCGGATGGGAGAAGCTGGGGAAAAAGACCCACCTACTCTCCACGTGGATGACGGTTTTGGGAGCCACCTTCTCCGCGTGGTGGATACTGGTGGCAAACTCTTGGATGCAGCATCCCGTGGGGATGGAGTTCAACGTGGAGACTGTACGCAGCGAGATGGTGGACTTTGCGGCAGTGGCTCTCTCCCCGGTGGCGATCACCAAGTTCCTGCACACGGTGACTTCCTCGTGGGTACTCGGAGCCGTGTTCGTGGTGGGTGTGAGCAGTTGGTATCTCCTGCGCGGACGGCACACCGAGTTCGCGCACGCGAGCATCCGGGTGGCATCGCTTTTTGGACTTGCTGCAGCCCTGCTCACGGCAGCTACGGGGCACAAGAGCGGCGTGGATATTGCCCGATACCAGCCCATGAAGCTGGCCGCAGCTGAGGGTTTGTACGAGGGGGGCACGCACGTGGGTCTCGTGGGAATGGGTATCCTGAAGCACGACATCGACTGGAGCAAACCGACAGAAGACCCCTTCCTCTTCAAATTCGAAATTCCCTGCGGTCTCTCCCTCCTTGCCACGAACTCACCGGACGGGTACGTGCCCGGTATCAAGGACCTGCTGGAGGGTGGTTACGTGGGCGAGGATGGATTACCCGCCTTGTCCGTGGCACAGAAAATGGAGCTGGGACGCAAGGCCATTTTGACAATGAAAGAGGGGATGGAAAGGAAAGATTACAAGGCAGCGCGCGAGGCGATGAGCGAGAGCTTCCCCTACCTCGGTTATGGATACCTGAAGAACCCGGCGGAAGTGGTGCCTCCCGTGGCAACGACCTTCTATTCATTCCGCGTGATGGTGCTTCTGGGCGGGTACTTCTTGGTGCTGTTTGCGGGGTTGCTCCTGCTGGGCAAGCGGCTCGCGCACTGGAAACCGCTCCTGCTGTGCGTTTTGCTGAGTATCCCATTGGCATATATGGCGAGTGAAGCGGGCTGGATTGTGGCAGAGGTGGGACGTCAACCGTGGGCTATCCAAGACCTGTTGCCCAACTGCGCCGCTGTGTCCCGACTCAGTGTCGATTCGGTTCAGACCACGTTTTGGATTTTTGCCGGTTTATTTACTGTGCTGTTGCTCGCCGAGATCAGCATTATGCTGCGGGCGATTGCCCTCGGTCCCGAAAAAGAATGTGCGTAACCTCTTACTCCCTATCGAACAATGTCATATACATTTTATCAAGAATACTGGTGGTTCATCATTTCCCTGCTCGCCGCAATCTTCGTGCTCCTCATGTTTGTGCAGGGCGGACAGACGCTGATTTGGGCACTTGGGCGCACGGAGAGACAACGCCGCATGCTTATGCTCGCCACAGGACGCAAGTGGGAACTCACCTTTACCACTCTCGTCACTTTCGGCGGCGCGTTCTTTGCGTCTTTCCCCCTGTTTTACTCCACGAGTTTCGGCGGGGCGTATTGGGTGTGGATTCTCATCCTCCTCTGCTTCGTCATTCAGGCGGTGTCGTATGAGTTTCAGCTCAAGCAATTCAACCTTCTCGGTACCAACACCTACCGCGCGTTCCTTCTGCTCAATGGTCTGCTCGGTCCCCTCCTCGTCGGTACTGCTGTGGGTACGCTCTTTTTCGGGGCGGAGTTCATCGTGGACAAACACGCCATCACCACGCTTGAGGGGACGCCGGTGATTTCGCGGTGGGCGACACCTTGGCATGGATTAGAAGCGGTGCTGGACATACGGAACGTGCTTCTCGGGCTGGCGGTGCTCATGCTTTCCCGCTGTCTCGCTCATTTGTACTTCCTCAATCGTATCGAAGACGATGAGCTGCGCGCGCGTAGTCGGCGGATGCTGCCGTGGGAGATCGGTCTCTTCCTCGTATTCTTTCTGTGTTTCTTGGGTTATTGGCTCACTGCCACCGGTTTTGCCATTGCCCCCGATGCGCCGTCATCTTGGTCGGGGGAGGACGTGCTGGAGCTCCCCTGTCGATACCTCGTCACCCTGATAGATATGCCTTGCGTGCTCGTGCTGCTACTGTTGGGCGTTGTGCTCGTGTTGGTTGGCATGCTGACTCCGCTGGTGAAGCCCGACTGTCGGCGTGGGATTTGGAGTGCCGGTCTCGGTACTGTGCTCACCGTGCTGGCTTTGCTCCTTCCCGCCGGTTGGAACGGCGGCATTTACTATCCATCGCTCGCCGACCCGGCATCCTCGCTCACCCTCGCCAATAGCTGTTCGAGCCTTTTCACCCTCAAGACCATGAGTGCGGTCTCCCTGCTCATCCCCTTCGTCCTCGCCTACATCGCTTGGGCGTGGCACGCCCTAGAAAAAGTCCCGGTTCAACCTGCCGACACAGAAGATCATTGATCGGATACTTTCCCACCGCAAATAAGAAGTGCGAAGTGGAAAAGCTGTAGCGCAAGGATGGCGGGAAGCAACGGGACGATGCTCCCTCTCCGCCTTCGCACCACGGCTTCGCTACTTCGTACTTGGCTTCCGCCACTCACGTCACACGCACCACCCCACGCACGCCACTTCCTGCCCCTCACTTCTCTCCTACCACACCCTCCTCTCCCCGGCTTTGCCACTTCGTACTTCAAAAGTTGATTCGATAGCCTACTCCGGCATTATACTCCTGATAGTTTTCTCTCAACT
>CAYRJI010000013.1:0-30563 GCA_964424645.1 uncultured Akkermansia sp.
CGATGGTGTTCGTGTCCCGCCGGTTCAGGGTCCCACCCCCAATCTCGGTGGGAATACAGGTCCCGGCGGGAGTCCCGAAGGCAACGGCAGCGGCGGCAGCGGGGAGCCGGGGAACGATGGACCCTCAGATCAGCTTCCATAGGATTATACCGATACCCCACCATCAAACACACCTCCCTCTGTGAGGGTAGCACCCGAGGGTGTCAAGGTGGCACCAAGTCAGAGGAGGCTCTCTCCCCCTCCCACCCCCCGGTACACCCGTTAATATGATCGTGACAGTCATTATCCGGTAAACGAATGGCGGGGGAGGAGTTGCGGGAATACCCCGTGACCCCTCCCCTCGCCGCATCCGAAAATGACGCTCGGAGGTCTCTCGTGTACCTACGGCGCGAGGGTCTTTCGTACTCCCGTTGCTCACCACACCCGAATCCTTCCCCACCCACTCCCCACTCAACTCTGTTGCGCCGAGCTCCTTCACTTCGTACCTCGTACTTGATCTCCCCCGTGTCTTCCCGCCTCATGGTCATCGCCCACCACCCACCCTTTAATTGATATGGGGCGAACGTGATGGCTTACCGCTCCATCATGAGTCGTATTCGCTCTGCTGCCTTGTATCCTACTTCCTCCGGTGTTGTCAGGGGTCCGCGTTCAATGCAGCGCAACGGTATGTCCCCCGGCAAAAAATACACCGCGCACAGCTCTGCCTCCTGTCCTCGCAGCGTGGCGTAACCGCCTACAGGCACAGAACAATCTGCCCCGAGTGCCGCTAAAAAAGCCCGCTCCACTCGAATGCCTATCTCGCTCGGTTCATGATTAATCCTGCGCACAAGCCCGTGCGTGCCCGTGTCTGCCCGGCGGGTTTCTACGGCTATCGTCCCTTGGCAGAGCGCAGGCATAAAGCTATCGCAGTCCAAGTCCACTGCGGTGAGTCCCCCCCCCGGCGGCATGATACCCCGCAGTGCATTCAGGCGGTCGAGCCCGGCACGCGCCAGCAGAATCGCATCCATCTCATCCCCCGCAGCAGCGAGCTTGCGTATACGCGTCGGTACGTTCCCACGCAGCTGTACCGTGCGCGCACGCCCGCTCCAGTATGTACGCACCAAGGCGGCACGGCGCACGCTGCTCGTGCCGATGTTCGGCGCATCCATATTCGCACCGCGTCGAATCACGAGTGTGTCGTTGAGTGCCCCACGCTCGAGAATTGCTGAAATCTGTAGGCGTTCATCAATCACGCCGGGTAGGTCTTTGCAGCTGTGCACGGCACAGTCGACTTCCCCACGTGCCAAGACCTCCTCGATCTCTGCGGTAAACACCCCTTTGACCGCCCTTTCTGTCTTCCGGTTGACCTCGCAGAGCGGCACATCCGCATGCTCGTCCCCACCTGTTCTTATGCTCACAATCTGAATCTCCGACCCCGGCTCCCTCTGCCGAATCGCTTCACCGACCATTTTTGCCTGCATCAGTGCCAATTCACTCCCCCGCGTGCCTATACGGATAACTTTGTGCATGCCCGTATTGTAGCGCATTCCACCCCCTCCCGACAAGCCATAACTCTGCGGAAAAGCAAGCATACCTTCGAACGAGAACCTGCAACGGCACCGTCTCTTCGGCGATGGCGCAACGCTCCGATTGAGCCACCACCCCACCACACACATACGCCCGTCCGAAGCAACCGGTGTTATTCACCGAGGGCAGACGCTAGGGCAGATGCCACAGCACTGAATGCGGCGGAAACCTGCGATTTGCCGACGTCTTGCAGGGCTATGGGTCTTCCGGTGTCTCCGGCGGCTCGTGTGTCAATGTCGAGCGGAATTTTACCGAGCAGGGGTACTCCGAGTTTCTGTGCCTCCGCCTCGCCTCCGCCTTTGCCGAAGATGTGGTACACGAGACCATCGCTCGGACAAACAAAATAGCTCATGTTCTCGATGATGCCGAGAATAGGAGTATTTACGCGTGAGAAGAGACCGACGGCTTTGCGGGCGTCGATGAGGGCGACTTCCTGCGGGGTGGTCACGATGACAGCCCCTGCCAAATCGACCGTTTGCACGATAGTGAGCTGGATGTCGCCGGTGCCGGGAGGTAGGTCAAGCAGGAGAAAATCGAGTCCTCCCCAGT
This sequence comes from uncultured Akkermansia sp., assembly GCA_964424645.1. Taxonomy (GTDB): domain Bacteria; phylum Verrucomicrobiota; class Verrucomicrobiia; order Verrucomicrobiales; family Akkermansiaceae; genus Akkermansia. The sequence continues at coordinate 2,116 of CAYRJI010000013.1, forward strand.
CCGTATCGCGTAAAAATTGCTGAACATACCGCGTGGCAAGCGGGCCACGCACTGCCACCGGCGCGTCTTCATCTACGAGCAATCCCATGGAAAGCAGCTTGATGCCTGCCACCTCTACGGGTAAAAATTGTTCCTTGTCCGAACAGCCCGGACGTTCCTTTGTGCCGAACATGAGTGCCATGGAGGGCCCGTAGATGTCCAAATCCAGCAAACCGGTGCGGTAACCGAGGCGCGAAAGTGCCACGGCGAGATTGGCTGCCACCGTGCTCTTGCCCACACCGCCTTTACCGGATGCAACGGCGATGACGTGCTTCACACCGGGGACGGATGATTTCCAATCTGCAGGATTATCGGATGCCGATTTTTTCTTGGTCTGCGGCGGACGGTGCTCGATATTTACATCGAGTTTGGAGAGCCCCGGAAGCTCCTTCACCGTGCCCATCACACTTTCGTAGATGTAGCGCGGGATGTCGGCATTGGCACTCTCTACCACTAAGTCGATGGTTACTTCCCCGGCAGCAGTCACCTGCACATTCTTCACGAGCCCGAAGGATACGATATCTCGCGAAAATCCGGGGTACTTGACGGTGGAGAGGGCTGCCCGTACGAGAGCAGCTGAGAGCGGCGTTGATGGTTGTGTGTCAGTCATGTTGTCGGTCGGGGTGAGCGTTACGAAAAAGTCTCCAAGGCATCAAAAGGGCCTCGACACAGGAAGTGAAAAAGGAACAGAGCGTGCGAAACACGTGCGCTACCGGATGCAGAATGCTGTGCAGCCACCCCACGCAACCGTACAGAAGACTGAGTACCACGATAGCAGCTATGCTGTAGAACTTCACGTCTATACCCATGTGCCAATGGATGCCCGCGAGTTCCAACCCCATCTCGACACATAGTATCAGACCTACGAAACCGACCAGCAGAAACGCCGTCTTCTTGAGCACCGGGAATTTTGCAATGAGCCCGATGCACCAACCCGCCACAATTCGCAGGGCGGCAATGCCGATGAACACCCCCACACAGACCACCCAAATGTGCAGGTGCTCGGGGATTTCGCGCACGCCGTTGATCATGCCTACCGCCGCCACCACGTTGTCCAGTGAGAGCGAGAGGTCCATCAACTCTATACTGCATATCGTCGCCAACAATCCTTTTCCGGCTGTCCTCACCGACATGTCTTCTCGCTTTTTCACGACCGGACGCAGACGCAGGTGCGAGGCAGCCAAGTAAATGAGGTAGAGTGCACCAATCCATTTCACCCACGGATTGTGCATGAGCCAAGCGACAAATGCCAAGGCAATCCCTCGGAACAAATAGGCACCCACCAACCCCCACCTCAGTGCTGCTTTCTGCTGATGCTTCGGCAAATGCGATGCCATGGCAGCTATCCCCAACGCATTGTCCACCGAAAGCAGTCCCTCAATGAGAATCAAACCCACGATGACTTCCCCACTCGCACTCAGGAATGTCGCCCAATTGTCGACCCCAAGCCCGGCTATCAACGTTTCCGCAGTTGGCATGCCCCCCATGATACCACTTCCCCCACGAAACCTCAAGTCCGAGCTATGTGCGCACACACCTGTCCCAAGAAAATTTTCGAAAAACGCCGCCACGCTAATCCCCATGCGGTTTACAGACGCTCTGCGTGCTAGGGGGGCTTCAACATCACGGGTGCGTGGATTCTCTCCCCACACATCGTTCTGGCTTTGCCTCTTTCCAACTCCTCTGCGCAACTCCGTTGCGCCTAACTCCTTCACTTCGTACCTCGTACTTCCATTCCCCCGTGTCTCCTGCCGCAAAGTCATCGCCCACCACGAAGCTCGTATTTTTCTCGGGACGGCTGTGGGGACAGGTGTGACCAACGGCTCATTTTTCTCCCGACAACACAAAAAAGACACTTTCCTTTTTCGTTCATAATAAAAAGATTATAAAAAATCGCATGAGGAAAACCCGCAAAAGAAGCATTTTTTTTCATTTTAGGCTTGCCATCAGCGGCAAAATGGCTATAATGTGTCCGCGTCTCCTACCTACTGTGGGTAGGAGAACATCAAACTAAAAGATTAGATGACTATGAAGACCATCTCTGTTCTCGCTCTTACGGCGGTCGCGATTCTCGCCAGCTGCCAGCAGCAGCAGGATCAGCAGGAGCCTGTGACGACTCCTCCTCCTCCTCCTCCGGCGGAGACTACTGTCACCAAGTAAGAGCTTCGAGGAAGGGTGGGACACTGCCCCTCCCGAAAACTCGCAAGTGCGTCGGGATGTATGTTCCGGCGCGCTTTCTTTTTGGGGGGAATATCTGATCGCCCGCCGTATGAAGAAAGGATAAGCCTATTGAACCGCACGCGTGTCCTATGAACATTTTCGAAAAACGCTACGATGCCCGACATCTCTGCCACATACGGTGTCCTCGCTCTTCCACCACACACCTCTTCCCTGTCAATTCCGCACTGCCCACCCCTCCCGTCACGCCTCAGCTTTGCTACTTCGTACCTCGTACTTAATCACCCCCGTGTCTCCCTGCCTCAAGGTCATTGTCCACCACTAAGCCCTTAATTTATTTGGGACAGATGTAGGTTGGACTAGGGTCACGCGCCGCAAATGCTCCCCGCAAGTCTCCAAGCGCAGCCACACTGTATCCGGCGGCATCAGTGCACCGCCGAACTTATCCGCCCACTCGACCAGTAGGACAAACTCTCTCGCCAAATAATCGTCCCACCCAATCTGAAGCACCTCCTCCGGGTGCCGGAGCCGGTAAAAGTCAAAATGAGCGGCTCTCAGACGTCCATCGGTATGTTCGTGGACGAGATTGAAGGTGGGACTGGTGGCGGGTAGCGAACAACCGAGTCCGCTGAGGATACCTTGGACGAGTCGTGTTTTTCCGGCACCCAACTCGCCCACCAACCCAAGTACGTCTCCCGGTTCGAGCAAATCGGCCATGCGCTGTCCGAGCTCGCGCATTTCCCGTTCCGCACGTACCTCGCGGCTCCCTCGATAAAAAATTTTTTCACTTGTGTGCATCTTTTAATAAATTTTGCTTGCCAAATGCGTCGGCATGTCTATAATTTGCCAGCCCGTTGACGCGGGTGCAATACTAAAGTTGAAAAAAATATGGCATACGCAATATTCACATCAGGCAGTAGGCAATACCGAGTCAAGGTGGGCGATGTGCTGGAACTGGACCGCCTCCCCGGTGCGGCAAATGACGGCGAAACAAAGTTTGATCGCGTCCTCTTGGTCGAAGACGGGGAAGCGACGAGGGTCGGCACCCCGCTCGTGGAAGGCGCAAGTGTGTCGGCGCAGGTGCTGGACGCCGAGGTGCGCGGTCCCAAAGGCGTCTCTTTCAAGTTCAAGCGTCGCAAGGGTTTCCACAAGAAAAAGGGCTTCCGTGCCACCCTGACCAAGGTGAAAATTACCGCCATCAACGCGTAATATAAACATCGATCTCTTTTTACCAACATGGCTCATAAAAAAGGACAAGGCTCGGTACGCAATGGACGCGACTCTCGCAGCAAGCGTCTCGGCGTGAAAAAATTCGGCGGTCAATCCGTCATTGCGGGCAACATCATCGTGCGCCAGCGCGGCACCAAGTTCCATCCCGGCAAAGGGGTCGGTATGGGACGTGATTACACGATTTTCTCCCTCGTGGACGGTCGTGTGTTTTTTGACCGTGAAGGTCGCCGCGTCAACGTAGCAGAGGAGTCGAAGTAGTGCTCTCCCCAAACCCCGTGCCTCATATTTTCGGAGGCACGTGCGGTCTATGAAGTGGGCTGCGGGCGGTCTGGGGATGCCCGCAGGAAGTCTGCTGTGGCGCGTTGAATGCAATCTCGAACGCTGAGCAAGGGTACCCCGAGAGCACGCAGCGCAGAATTGTCCATCGCCGTATGCACGGGTCGCAGTGCTCGGAAGGAGGCGACTTCGCTGAGTTTCAGGGGGGTTAATGCGGGAATCTCGCGGAGCACCCCTTCCGCTTGGGCTTCCTCCAGTGCCATGCGTAAGCAATCATAGCGACTGATCGGCTCCCCGACGGATGTCACTTGGAAAATTCCGCTTTCCCCGGCGGAAAGCAGTGCGAGGATGGCGTGCGCAATGTCTCCCGCATACGTGGGCAGCGAATACTGATCGACCACGGCGGTCAGCGGCTCGCCTTTCAAAGCACGGTCGAGTCCCATCTCGACAAAAGAGGGATGCTGCGGGTTGCCGCACACCCATGAAACGCGCAAAATCAGTGCATCCTCGTCATTTTCGCGCACTTGGAGTTCTCCTTCCAGTTTGCTCATGCCGTAGATATTGACGGGCTTGCACTTGGCATCCGGCGGCTTGATGCCCGGGCGTCGTCCGTCCAACACATAATCCGTGGAAAGATGCACGAACCGTGCCCCGGTGTGGCGGCACGCCAATGCCATCTCCCCGGGGCTCATCGCGTTAACCAAATGCGCCGTCAGGGCATCCGCCTCGCATTTCTCCAGCTGTGAGACTGCCGCGCAATTGACTACGGCATCAACCCCAGCCCCCAGCACATAATCAGAAACAGCCGTAGGACGCAGCAGGTCGCACTGCGCACGTGTCGGTGTGCAGAGCATCCACCCTGCGGCACGCGCCTCGCGACTCACCACCTGCCCCACTCGTCCCGTCGCCCCGAATATCAACATTTTCATCGCGCAAACCGGTCACCGGCGTTCGCTGTCATTACGTCTCCCCCCGCCTGTGTGTGCCAACCGCAGTAAGTCATCGTACGCGCGCGTTTCTCCGCGTGCCGCTGCCTTGCGGTACCAATAGGCAGCCAGCTCAGCATTCTGGGGAGCTCCCACGCCCCGCTCAAAGCACTCGCCAAGTTTACGCGCGGCAGACGCATGCCCGCAGCGGGCGGCACTCTCAAAGCAACTCACGGCACCTTCGGCATCCTTGGTACACCCGACTCCCTTCAGAAAACATTTCCCCATCAGGTAGTAAGCATCGGCATCTCCCGCTCTGGCGGCGACATCAAACAGTTCCATCGCTCGCTCGCAATTGCGCTCCGTGCCGCGCCCACGCAGCAAGCGGTGTCCGAGCTGCATGCAGGCACTGACATCTCCGGCTGCCGCCCGCGCTTCGAGCTCCTCCCGGCTTGTCACCCGCTCCGGTCGCACCTCTCCGCCGCGTCTTTCCTCCCGATGGCGCATGCAGTTCAGTGTGGAATAAGCTCGCAAATGAGGTCTTCGAGCATCAGCCGCCGTGACTCTCTCGTCGCCAAATGCTTGAGCTCCAGATTGGGATACTCTGCACCCACCACCACGGCGTATGTTGCCCCACAGCGTTCTGCGTGTCGCAGTTGCTTGGTGAGTTTACTCCACGCAAGCGGTACGTCCACACTCACCCCGGCATCCCTCAGACTGGACGCCAAAGTGAGGAGACTCGCCCGCATTTCCGGTGCCGCCAGTACCAAACACACATCGCATGTGTGCGGCTTCACGGCAGCATCCCGTAAGGCTCGTGCCTCCGGACATGCCTCGATGAGGTGCGCGATGACTGCATCTCCCATGGCAAAACCGGTGGCAGGCATATCGAGCCCCCCATTTGTGAGCGTAGAAATCAGCCGGTCATACCTGCCGCCACCCGCCACAGCGCGCAAGTTGTGCCCCCGATCAAATATCTCAAACACCAAGCCGGTGTAATACGCCAGCCCCCGAACCACCTGCAAATCGAGTTGCACGTAACCCTCGAGTCCCCTCGCCCTTAACTCCTCAAGTACTGCTTCGTAGCGCGGGGACACCTCCGGGGGTGGGTCAGCAATAAACGCGGTGATTTGCTCGAGCGTCAGTCCGAATGATGCGAGTTTTTCTGCCGTAACTTCCGGACGTTCCCTCTCGAGCTTATCGATGACAGTGAGGAAATCCTGTGTACGCTCCTCGGGGATGCCATGCTGCTGCGCATAGTTGAGCCACACTTCCCGATCGCTCACCCGCACCACAAAGTCTGTTTCCTTAAAACCAAGCACGCGCATGCAATCTATAGCCAGTGAAATCAGCTCGGCATCCGCCCCGGCACCCCCTTCTCCCAAAATATCGGCGTTGAACTGCACAAATTCTCTCTGCCTTCCCTTCTGCGGCTTCTCATAGCGGAAACATGGCCCCACTTCGTACCACTTCAGCGGCTTGTTGTAATCCAGATATTTGGTGGCTACAATGCGTCCGAGTGATGCCGTGAGCTCCGGTCTCAACGAAACATCGCGCTCTCCTTGGTCCTTGAATCGAAAGAGTTGTGTGGGTAGCTCGCCCCCGCTCTTCTTGAGGTAAAGCTCCGTGGTTTCTACCGTGGGTGCTTCCCACTCCACAAATCCATACCTGTGCGCCACCTGTCGCCACACGCTGAACAGGTACGCGCGAAACGCATACTCCTGCGGTGCTAAATCACGAAATCCCGGAAGCGGCTGGTATCGTGCTTCGCTCATAGCTATTTCCTTGCTCGTTGCGCTGTATTATACGCCTTTTTGCCCCTTTGACAAGTCACACCTCTCTTCCGACCCATACCTGTCCCAAGAAAATTTTCGAGAAACGCCGCCACGCTAATCCCCATGCGGTTTACAGACGCTCTGCGTACCAAGGGGGCTTCAACCTCACGGATGTTTTGATTTATTCCCCTCGCGTCGTTCCGGCTTTGCCTCCTCCCGCCACGCCCGCGCAACCTTGTTGCGCCTAACTCCTTCACTTCGTACTTCGTACTTCGTACCTCGTACTTGATCACCCCCGTGTCTCCCTGCCGCAAAGTCATCGCCCATCACCAAGCTCGTATTTTTCTTGGGACGACTGTGCTTCCGACCCATACATGCCCCAAGTTCCCTTATCTCGTCCGTGTCGCACCCGCCGCCCGTACTGCCCCATTCAGCCATTGCTCGTGAGTGAGATACCACCTCACTGTCTCACGCAAGCCGCTTTTAAAAGTATGTCGAGGTTCCCAACCGAGGGTGCCGCGTATTTTGTCTGCATTGATTGCATAGCGCAAATCATGCCCGGCACGATCCGTAACGTAGGTGAGCAGCTCGTCACTCGTACCCGGAGGACGTCCCAGTTCTTCATCGACCATGCGGATGAGCATGCGCACCACGTCTACGTTCTTCCGTTCAGCATTGCCGCCGATGTTATAACTCTCGCCGTCTACCCCACGGTGAAACACGGCATCGATAGCCCGTGCATGGTCTTCCACATGCAGCCAATCCCGAATATTTTCTCCCTTTCCGTAGATCGGCACAGGATGCCCCAAGCTGATGTTGCGGATGCTCAGCGGTACCAGCTTTTCCGGATGCTGGTAAGGTCCATAGTTATTCGAACAATGAGTCAGCACCACCGGCAATCCGTACGTGTCATGGTACGCTCGCACAAAGTGGTCGGAGCTCGCCTTCGATGCAGAATAGGGGCTGTGCGGATCGTAGCGCGTCGTCTCGCAAAACGCCGGGTCTTTGTCTGTGAGTGCACCGTATACCTCATCGGTGGAAACGTGGTGAAAGCGGCAACCTGCCTCCCTCCCCCGCCAAGCATCCCGCACCACCTGTAGCAGGGTAAGCGTCCCCATGACATTTGTCTGCGCAAAGATCAGGGGGGTGAGTATCGATCGGTCTACGTGGCTTTCTGCGGCAAGGTGTATCACGCCGTCGATGGTATGCCTCTCAATCACGCGTCGCACCAGCGGCATGTCACAAATATCCCCGTGCACAAAGCAATAATTCGACTCTCCCTCTATATCGCGCAGATTTGCCAAGTTCCCGGCATAGGTCAGCTTATCGAGGTTGACTATCTCATAGTCCGCATACTTGCGCACGAAGTGCCGCACGACATGCGAACCGATAAACCCTGCCCCTCCCGTTATCAAAATATGTCGCTTCATCGCGGTAGCACCCTATGCTGCGTGCATTTTACCCCGAGCATCCGTTTACCCGCAAGCAAAAAAAAGACCGCCCCAGCCAAATAGAGGCTTGCGACGGTCTTGGAAAAACCGAGGGAAAAAGTTACTTCTTCTTGGAGGTTTTCTTCGGGGCTTCCTTCACCTTAAAGATGGAGGAAGGCTTGAAGGTAAGCGTACGGGAAGCGGCTATCTGGATCTTCTCCTTCGTCCGAGGATTGTGTCCTGTGCGGGCTGCACGTTTCTTCACCTCAAACGTGCCGAAGCCAATCAACTGTACCTTCTCGCCCTTCTTCACTGCAGCAGCAATGGAGTCGAGCACGGCACTCAGCGCAGCCTCGGCGCACTTCTTGGTAGCACCTTCACCAAGCTTTCCTTGAATACTCAATACGAGCTCAGTCTTGTTCATAGGGCTTCATGATAGCACTCCCGCACGGCTTTTCAAGCATAAAAGCCGCATGTTTTGTAAAATTTCATTATTTTTCGCCCTTTCCCCGCCTTTTTTTGCCCACTTTATTGCTTACAGCCGGATTTTTTCCCGATGAGCCCGCCATTTTGTAGCTCACGCGCGAGTATTTGCACGGCTTCTAATTCCAACATTGCGCTGGATATGTGCACCGTCCCCCCCGGTGAAAAGGTGAGCGTGATACAGCACGATGCGATGCCTTGGCGGTCTGTTTCCTCCACCTGTGCGCTCACCAACTGCTGCCACGGGAAAAACCGAGATCGGACGGCACGGACAGTTATGCCCCGCGCATCGACTCGTATCAGGTAGCGCGCGTAGTACCCCCCCCAAAGAACAGCAACGATTGCCCCCACCCCGCAAATCCACACCTGCCACTCTCGCACCTCCTCGCCCCTGCCCCACAGCGCATACACGGCAGCTGCCACAACTGCCAGTGCCATCCCCATATTGAGTGCGGCATTGGCACTGCGGAGCGTGCACTCGTAGTTCTCCGGTATACTTGGCGGGTCCTCCGACATCAGAATGAATCTCTTTCCCCGGGAACCTCATCGCTGTGGTCGCCGCCGGGTCGGTATTTCACATCTCCGGGTCGCACCTGCCCCCCACGATTGTAGTCTTCTACAGCCGAACTCACGTAAACCGGCATCCCCAATTCTGAAACTTCGAAGAGCTTGCGCGCAACGTCATACGGCGAGCGTATACAGCCATGGGAGAGTCTCCGCCCCGGCACAACGCGCCCACCGTGAATTCCCACGCCGTCCCACGTGAGCCGATGCCAACACGGCATGGAAGAAGGTTGAAAGCTTGCCCCGCTCGGATGCTCTCGGTTCAAGTCGGCATTGCTGTCTATCACCTTCCCCTTTGCATTCACCCACTTTCCGTAGCGTCCGGAGTGGTGATTACGCTCCTTCTCCATCACGCGAAAAACTCCGGTGGGTGTTTCATGCCCGTCCGTGCCGGTAGAAATCGGCCAATCCAGTGCCACGTGTCCGTACACATAGAGACGGGCACGCTGCTGGGGTAAGCAGATGATAATCTTCGAATTGGTGGGCGTTATCTGTTGCAGCAATCGATCCTCAGTATATACTTCAGACGTAACGGGGTATGCCTTGGCGGCGGCAAAATGCTCATACGTGCCCGCCGGAAAGGGGTTTTTATAGGCTTTCCCTCGTCTCCCGGGCATATCGAGCGGATTCTGCCCCCGCGTGTCCACCACCGCCACTTCGGGCTCCGGCTCCTTTCGCTCAGGTGCCGTCCGTATTTCAGCCTGCACCTGTCGCTCAACCTGCGGCTCCCGGGGTCCCTGCCTATCCGCCAACGGCTGTCTGCGGTATGACGTCTCGCACGCCGCCACGAGTAGCAGCAGCCCTCCACTCATCAGCACCTTCGCACATCGACCACAGCCGCGCATCACTTCTTCCCCGCAGGCATCTTGAGCACCTTCCCGTCGCGGATCCGATCCGCTTGTTCGGGCTTCAGCCCATTAGCTTTCAGGATGGCACTTACGCTCGTGTGGTGCCGCGCCGCAATGCCGGAGAGCGTCTCCCCCGGTTTCACCGTGTAGCTGCCTGCCGCATCGGTGCCCTTCGCTGATGCCGTACTCGTCACATGCCGCGCACCTCCCGGTATCTCCAATACCTGCCCACTGCGAATATCCTCTTCACTCCCAGTCATGTGATTCGCGGCGCGGAGCTCCGCAAGTGTCACCCCGCTCCTACGCGCAATACCGGAAAGTGTGTCTCCTTTCTGCACGGTGTATGCTCCCGCTCCCGGTGCAGCCGCGTGGTCGTGCTCCGCAGGTGCCGCCGTCTCCCCCGTATGCGCCACTGCACCGCCCTCCCCTCTCTCCACCACCACGTCATCCGGCTGCGCCGTGCTCACCGTGTCCTTCATGACGTCCAAGTTCTTCTTCACGAGGCGACAGGAACCCAGCCCGAGTACTGTCACGGCTAATATGACCAATGTGAGCGCGCGTTTCATACCATTCATCGGTGCTTTGCATTCCATCAGTGTCGGACCCCTGCATCTCTCACGGTGCTGCCCATCAACGCCCGGCAGGAACCTTGATCTTCTGCCCCGGTCGTATCTTCGTCACCTTGTCCTTCGTTATTCCATTGGCTTTCATGAGCGCAGACGTACTTACGCCGTATTTGGCTGCAATCCCGGATAATGTCTGCCCGGATGTCACCGTGTGCGTCTTGGACGCGCCCCCCTTGCCTTTGGCCTTATTGCCTCCCTTCTTCTCTCCCTTACTGCTCTCCTTCCCCGGCTTGTAGCCCGTGGGTGTATAGCGTACCTTAATCGTCTGCCCCGGGTATATCTTACTGCCCTGAATATTGGAATCCTTGCGTATTTGTTCCACCGTGGTGTTACTGCGCTTGGCAATGACTGTCAAGTTGTCCCCCGGTCGCACCTTGTATACGATCATCGTCGGTCGCTTGGGCTTCTTCCCTTGGGCAACCTTCTTGCCGCTACCCTTCTTGCTTCCCGCTTTCTTACTCGTGCTCGCTACCTTCTTGCCTCCACCGGCACGCACCGGCTTTACCGTCACCTTAGCCGGAGCAGTTACTGTAGGCGTCTCCACAGGTGCGGGCGTCACCACCGTCCTGTCCGTCCCCACAGCCAGCGGATCAACCCCGCTCTCAACACGAGGTGCCTCTACAACCGGAACATCCTGCCCCGCAGCGGCAATCTCCGGCTGATTCTGCCCGGCACCTGCCGTCGCCGTCGCCGTTGCCCCGCTCCCACCGGGCTCTGGTATGGCAAAGTCATTCCGCGAAGCAAGCGCAGGTGTCTGGGTACCTGCCCCAACCTGCTCTCCTCCATCGTCCTCCAACAACCACGGCGGCAGCTCTCCCTCGGCAACCTCACTCATCGGCAATGCCGTCTCCGTATACCCACCACTATACCCATCCCCGTCCGTACTCGTTGATGAACAGGAGGTAAACATCAAAAGCGAACATACTCCCACCCCGGGAGCCAACCAAAAGAGTTTCTTCATACGCACCATCTTACCACACTCCGCTCACCTTATCAAGACTTTTCCGAACTTATGTCCGCGCACGTGGTCACCACCCGTCCCAATAAAATTTTCGAAAATCGCTGCAATGCCAGTCCCTATGCGGGTTTCACTCTCTCTGCATCTCTCTTCTTCACTCCGTACCTCGTACTTCCATTCTTTTCTTCGTTTCTCTGACATTCTTGACATCTCCCGCCGTATCCGGTAATATGCGGGGCATGGAAATCGTAGAAGCACGGATCGAAATACCCATGGGTAGCCGCAATAAATATGAGGTGGACGTCAAGTCGGGTCACATCAAATTGGACCGCGTCCTCTACTCTTCCGTCTATTACCCCGCCGAATACGGCTTTGTGGAGGGTACGAAATACCTAGACGGCGACCCGCTCGATATTTTGGTATTCACCTCTTCCCCTACCTTCCCGGGGTGTTACGTCGATTGCAGAATCATAGGCGGTATGGATATGATTGACGGCGGGAAACCGGATGTGAAAATACTGGCGGTCAATGTGGGCGACCCCCGCTACGAACACGTACACTCTTACACGGACCTGCCCCCCCATTACCTGCAGGAAATCCAAAACTTCTTCTCTACCTACAAAACTCTGCAAAATAAAATAACAGAGGTGGGCGAGTTTTTCGGCATCGACCGTGCCTCCGCCATCCTCCGCGAATCCCGTAACCGCTTCGCGGCAGAAACCAACGGCGTTTGACCTTCCCACACATCCCCACCGCCTACCACGAGGCTCCTCATTGCCTCACCTGCTTTTCAGCCAATTGATAATGCCGTGTGCGACCGTCTGCGCCGCTTTCTTTCCACCGGCATCCGTGAGCAAATAGGCGACGTGTGCGCGGTTGTTGACGTAGAGTGCTTCAATGACGGCAGCCGGTATGCCTACGTCGTCCAGCGCGTTGAGCCATCCGGATGCCGTCTCTTCCTTGCGGTAGCGGATGATCGTCCGACAACCTTTGCCGCCATTGGAAACTCCACCGGGTTGATCGAAGAGCTCCTGACTGAATGCCCGCTGCAGGGCTTCGCCGAGAGCTTTTCCGTGTACCCGATTGTGGATGATGACCCCGGAAACGGGTGCTTTTAACCAGCCGGATGTGCTGTTGAGATGCAAAAACACCATGCACGCGGGCTTTTGCTCCACTCCGAAGTCGGCACTGATCATCCCCGCCCCTATGCGATCCGGAAAATACTTGGACGGATAGCGCACCCCCGTGTCCGGCTTGTTGAGCTGCACCACTCCAATTTGCCTAGCGTAGGTGGCGAGCGGCTCTCGCTTGGGAGCAGAACTGCGGTTGCAGACAATGCAACGGTAGCCCGCCCCTTCAATCTCGCGCTTCACCTCCCCCGCATATCTGTACCAAAAGGTGCACTCGTTCAACTTGCCGTCCGGCGACACCGCCCCGGGCGACTGCACAGAATGCCCTATGTCCAATATCACCAAATCATTCGCCACCGAAAACGTACTCAGCAGCATGCCTATCAACAAAAGTATAATCCCGCGTTTCATCATCTTGAATGTACTACTTCCCAATATTGAGTCTACCCCAAACATGGCATACCCTTGCATACTTATCACTGCTCTTCGTGTATTCATTGCTCCGATACAGCCCCTTCCGACATCGCTCCGAAAGCGACACCAGTTTATGCCATCTCCTCATTCATGTCAAGCCCGTATTTTGCTCTCTCCTTTTCCTCCACACACCTGTCCCAATAAAATTCCTGAAAAACGCTGCAATGCTAATCCCCACGTGGGTTGCAGACATCCTACGTACCAAAGGGGCTTCATCCTCACGGGTGCTTTGATTTATTCCCCTCGCATCATTCCGGCTTCGCTTCCTCCACATCCCTCCGCGCAACTCCGTTGCGCCTATCTCCTTCACTTCGTACCTCCCTTTCGCTTTCCATCTCCCACGCCTCTCTCTCTCGCTCTGCCCTACCTTTCCGCCACACATGCACCTCCCCACCATCCCCTCCTCCTTACCACATACCGCACGCCACAGCTTTGCCACTTCGTACTTCGTACTTCGTACCTCGTACTTCCATAAGTCACCGCCCACCACTAACCCTTGCATTTATTTGGGACAGATGTGCTTTAATCTAGTTAGGACAGATGCGGCTCTTGACACATACCTGCCGTGGTGTACACTTATCCGGTAATTCTGCATTACCCAATGCGGACACTTTCTTCAACCCAACAAAAAAAGCATGTTTATAGAATCGATACCTCAAGATCATTGTGTGACTGTCACTCGTTCCGGAAAACCGGTGGGCGTACTCAAGCTCAGTCTGCAATCCTTGATCGCGTGGTAATAACAACATCTGAAGGTAGCATGGCAGTGGTTACTCACAAAAAAACTTATGCTTAGAAATGTCTCTACACACCTCTTCTGCGGCGTAACACTGCCGCGTTGCTACCTTGTCACAACCGCACTTTGTGCACATCGGATGCCCTGCGCCCCGCGCCGAAGCACACCTGTCCCAAGAAAATTCTCGAAAAACGCTGCCATGCCAATCCCCATGCGGGTTACAGACGCTTTGCGTACTAAGGGGGCTTCAGCATCACGGGTGCATGAATTTAGTTCCCGCACGTCGTTTCTGCTTTGCCTTCTCATGCCATGCCCGCGCAACTTCGTTGCGCCTAACTCCTTCACTTCGTACTTCGTACTTCGTACCTCGTACTTGATCTCCCCCGTGTCTTCCTGCCGCAAAGTCATCGCCCACCACGAAGCCCGTATTTTTCTTGGGACGGCTGTGGGTGTCCCTCATTAGTTCTCGATGTTTGTTTGATCCCTATGAAATTTAAAACATTTTTATTTCTAGTGGCATGCGGAGGTGGTGTATGGTACTACTTCCACGATAAGGACGATGCCCCGAATGTGAAGGATGATAAAAGCGTAGCGGTGGCGAAACAGGAGGAATCTCCCGCAAAGGAGAAACCTAGTCAAGAGCCCATGCATGCAAAAACTGTCAGCATTGATGGTGCTGTACAAATGCTCAAAAGGTACGGTATTCTCGACGAAAATGCCTCCGGTAAACTTGTAACATCCGTAGGAGCAGATATTGGCAGGGAATTCAAGGAAAATCCTATCAGGGCAATCAGCGAAGAATTCCTGTACCACTTCATGATGTACAAGGACGGGGTGGAAAACCTGAGCGAGTATCCTTACATTGACAAAGTGTTTGAATTGTACAAACGTGCCAATACGAAACAGCGAGAATTGCAGGCGCAGGAGTCGACAAAATCACGGGATGATGGGGAAGCCTCAGGGAAGGGGACGGAGGGACAGGAAACACAGGTGCGCATCCTCAGAAAACTGCCGGTTCAATGTCTCGAAGCCTTTGCGACAGCAGGTGTTAAAATTTCAAATTATCAAGAATGTGGTGAGAATATCTTTGCCGTCAATCCGCCCGATCCAAAATTACTGACATTCCTTTACACACAGTGTGCCAAGACATCTCCCGACCAAGTAAATGTGGCAGATGCGAAAGGGAGGACTCCCCTCATGCTTGCGGCATGCTACTCCACGGCAGATGTGTGTCGACTCCTCATCCAAGCGGGAGCGAGGGTAGATGAAAAAGATAACAATGTCACAACGGCACTCATGGCGGCTACTTGGAATAAGGAACACCCCGATGTCTGCAGGGTGCTCCTCGATGCCGGGGCATCTGTACACGCGAAGAATAAGAGTGGCATAACTCCTCTTATGTGGGCAGCACGCCATTCCACGGCGGATGTGTGCCGACTCCTCATCCGAGCGGGAGCGAGGGTAGATGAAAAAGATAACTATGATACAACGGCACTCATGGCGGCTGCTTGGAATAAGGAACACCCCGATGTCTGCGGGGTCCTCCTCGATGCCGGTGCGTCCGTACACGCGAAGAATAAGGGTGGCACAACTCCGCTCATGTTTGCAGCACTCAACTCCACAGCAGATGTGTGCCGACTCCTCATTCAAGCGGGAGCGAAGGTGGATGAAAAAGATAACTATGATACAACGGCACTGATGCTGGCTACCCGCAATAAGGAACACCCCGATGTATGTGGGGTGCTCCTCGATGCGGGCGCATCTGTACACGCGAGAAATAAAAATGGATGGTCGCCGCTCATGTATGCAGCAGACAACTCCACGGCAGATGTGTGCTTGCTCCTGATTCAGGCGGGAGCGGACGTCAATGCGAAAAAAGATGATGACCAGACAGCTCTCTCGTTTGCGGTGTTTCGCGGCGATGATGATAAGGTCGATATGCTGATTAAAAATCACGCGGATGTCCGTGTATTGGTACCCCTCGGAGGGAAACGACGTGTCAGCTTACTGGATTTAGCGAAAACATTAAATCAGGCATTATCCAATCCCCTTAGGAAGGAATCGTTGATAAAATTTATGCGAAAAGTCCATCCCGGCGCAAAACTTAATTATCAAGAGGTAATAAAGTTACTGGAAGCAGTGCCCGCAGCAGGGACCCCTTAACACGAAAGCAACGATGCGGGTAATGGCAGCATCTCTACAGACCGGGGGACTCCCGATAGCGGTGTGACATCCGATAGCGGTGTGACATCGCCTATCCCCCACACCCGTCTCCCTGCGGCAAAGTCATCGCCCACCACCGTGCCTTTAAGTTTACCGGGACAGGTGTGGGTTTGGGCTACTCCGAGGAGAGGGAAGGAAAAAAACCGAATCGGTACTTGACACGTAATGTGCCAAGGTGTACACTCAGCATGGTTCTGCATTCCTTCTTTCGATGCGACCGTTCTTTTTAACCCAGCAAAGAAATTATGTTCATAGAATCAATACCTCAAGGTCATTGTGTGATTGTTACTCGCTTTGGGAAACCGGTAGGAGTACGCAAGAGCGGTCTGCAGTTCTTTATCCCGTTCATAGATCAACTCTTTGATGTCTCGGGTGTATGGGGGGACGAGACCAATAAAAAGGGAGTCTTCGTCGAGTTGTCCGAGCAGCGTACAAATGCGAAGGCACGTACATGCTATACCAAGGATAATGTAGAAGTCAATGTAGATACGTGCATACGCTGGCGTATTACGGATCCCATCAAGGCAGTGTTTGAAGTGGATCACTTGCATCCGACCCTCATAGACACGGTTCTCAGTGAAGTGCGTTCTGCTGTCGGAAATCGTACGCTGGACGAGATTATATCCCAACGAGCAGCCTTCTCCGATAGTATCATACAGAATGTGATTAAGACAACGACACGCTGGGGCATAGCGGTTTTGGGACTTGAAGTACAAGAGATAAACGTAGATGATGCTACCAAGGATGCTATGCTCCAGCAGATGAATGCGGAGCGTCAGAGAAGAGCCACAATCATGTTAGCAGATGCCGAGAAGGACGCAATGATCAAGAAAGCTCAGGGAAGAAAGGAGGCACTGCGATTACATGCCGAGGCTGAACGGAGCTATGTGGGAATGCTTGCGGAGGTGATAGGAGCAGATGCCGCCGCAAAGGTTTTGCTTGCGCGTCAGACTTTGGAAGGCTACTCCACCATAGCTGCCGATCCAGCTGCCAAGGTATATCTGCCGAGTGATGTCCACGCCATTATTGCATCACTGGACAAATAACCTGCGTATGACCGACTGATATGACCCATTTTTTCTTCCCCATTATGGGCAGTGCGGATGCGTCGTTTCTGCACTGGATTCTTGCCGTGGCAATTACCCTCATCGTGCTGGATGCCTTTATCTGCACAGAGTGGTTGAGTTGGCTTTCGCTGTTGGCATTCGCCGCATGGGGTACTTGGAAACTTGATGTTCCGACACAGTGGTCTGTGTTCTTTTTCCTCGTCTTTTTGGGTGTCGGAATGGCTTTCTATTTCCTTTTTTGGCGTAGCGTTCTTCGCCGAGCTATTTCCGATACTCTCTTGCGGAATGCCACGAATGAACAGATTAACACAATGGTCGGACGCAGTGCAACGGTTGTCGGTCTCGGGGATTCTGCCTGCATCAGAGTGCAGGACGAGATTTATCCCATCGCCGAGAGCTGTCAGGCAAACCTTCATGTTGGGGATCGTGTAGTGATAACAGGTTTTGAAGGGGGAGTGGCAACGGTTACGCAGGAGAAAACTCATGTGTAGAAGAGTCCCGGCACACCTCTTCTGCGACATGTTCCTGCCGTCTCGCTATCCTGTCGAGTCCGCACTTTGTAAACACCGGATGCCGTGCGCCCTGCGCCGAAGTGGTGCTCCTAACTAGTTCTTGATGTTTGTTTGATTCCTATGAAGTTTAGAACATTTTTATTTCTAGTGGCATGCGGAGGTGGTGCATGGTACTACTTCCACGATAAGGACGATGCCCCGAATATGAAAGAGGACAAAAGCGCAGCGGTAGCGAAACAGGAAAAAGCCCCTGCAGCAGAGAAAGACGATGCCCCAAAGGTCAAAGATGGCGAAACTGCGGCAGTTCCGAAACGGGAAGAATCTCCCACAAAGGAGGAACCTAGTCAAGGGTCTGGGCGTGCAAAAACTGTCAGCGTTGATGATGCTGTACAAATGCTTAAGAGGTACGGTATTCTCGACGAAAATGCATCCGGTAAGCTTGTCACTTCCATCGGCTCGGACATGGGCAAAGAATACAAGGAAAATCCCATCAAGGCAATCAGTGAAGAATTCCTGTACCACTTCATGATGTACAAGGACGGAGTGGAAAACCTGAGCGAGTATCCTTACATTGACAAAGCACTTGAATTGTACAGACGAGCCAATACAGAGCAACAAGAATTGCAGGCTCAAGGATTGGCAAAATTGCAGGATGATGTAGAAACCTTACAAAAGGGAATGAAGGAAATAGTCGGTGCTGCGTTGACTGGGCAACCTCCTCCTCAAGAAGAAACACAGGTACGCATTCTCAGAAGACTGCCGGTTCAATGTCTCGAGGCACTTACGGCAGCGGGCGTCAAAATTTCAAGTTTTCAGGGGTGTAGTGAGAATCTCTTTGCCGTCAACCCACCCGATCCAAAATTAGTGGCATTCCTTTGCACACAGTGTGCCAAAACATCTCCCGACCAAGTAAATGTGGCAGGTGCGAACGGATGGACCCCTCTTATGACTGCGGCGCGCTACTTCACGGCAGATGTGTGCCGACACTTGATTCAAGCGGGGGCGAATGTCAATGCCAAACAAAATGATGGATGGACTCCGCTCATGTGTGCGGCACGCTACTCCACGGCAGATGTGTGCCAACTTCTGATTCAGGCGGGGGCGGACATCGATGCGAAAAAAGATGATGGATGGACAGCCCTCTCGCTCGCAGTGTTTTGCGGCGATGATGATAAAGTCGATACGCTGATTAACAATCGTGCGAATGTCCGCGTACCGGTATCCTATGGGGGAAAACGTGTCAGTCTGCTGGAATTGGCGGAGGAATTAAATCAGGAATTATCCAATTCCTTTAAGAAAGAATCGCTGATGAAAAATGTGCGGGAAGGTTATCCCGGTGCAAAGCTTAATTATCAAGAGGTAATCAAGTTACTGGGGGCAGTATCTGCGGCAAGGATTCCCCAGTATGAAAGTAACGATGCGGGTGATGACAGCTTCTCTACAGACCGGGAGCCCCTCCCTCCCCCTAATAGCGGTATGATATCGTCCATCCCCGCTACAGAACTCGCTAAACTTGATCCACTTATCGCACGTATGCGTGCCCTGAGATGCAAACATGCATCGTCGGCTCTATATCAGAGAAGGTTGCTGACCCTTCTGCCGATGATTCGCAATGGAGCCGATATCAATATCACGTTGCAGGAAACAAAGGGCAATACTGCTCTACATTACTCCTGCGCCATCGGAAGCTGGAGCATTACGCAATGGCTGGTGAACCACGGTGCCGATGTGAATGCCGTGACCGATGCAGGAGCGACCCCGCTGGACTGCGTCGGGAGTGACAACGGCGTGCGCATACGCGCCCTGTTGCTAGCGCATGGGGCAAGGTACGCGTTCGAATTGGGTGTCAATAGCGGCAGACGCATGAGTTCCCCTAGGCAAACGGATATGGACATAGCCGCACAGAATGGCGATGCTGAGGCGCAGTATAGACTGGGTCTGGCTTATCAGTTCGCGAAAGGGAAACCGCAAAACTACAGTGAAGCGGCACGCTGGTACCGACGCGCGGCGGAACAGGGACATGCCGCAGCGCAGAACAATCTCGGCTTTTGCTACCACAACGGCTGGGGCGTACCGCAGGACTATTCACAGGCGGCATATTGGTACCGCCTATCTGCCCAGCAGGGGCTTCCATTGGGAGAAAGCAACTATGGAACGTGCTTGGAGTTTGGCTGGGGTGTGAGGAAGGACTTGGGTGCCGCCATCGAGATGTATCGCCGCGCCGCTCTGCAAGGAAACGCATCGGGGAAGAAACATCTCAGACGTCACGGTATTACACCGTAATACAAACTATGGGACAGAGAGAGAGTAAACTCGAGGGAAACCGCACAAATAGCCTGTTGTTTGCGTTGCTTCTGCGCCGAACTGCAGCAGTTCTTCTGCAAGTCCACCATGGTACCTACACCCCATCACACCTACATCTGTCCCAAATAAATTAAGAACTCAGCGGTGGACGATGACTCCGCTGCAGGGAAATGGGGAAAGAATCCGGTACAAGCGAGGTACGAAGTACAAAGTGAAGAATCATCTCGAGTGTACCGCACCCCGCGATATGAGAAGGTTTCTTATTCGTTGCGCATTATCTGCCCCCACGCAATCCAACGGCGTCTTTCCCTTGTTCGTCACCGCATTCACATTCGCTCCGTGCTCCACGAGCCACTTCGTTATACTCCAGCTACCGATGCCGCAGGAGTAGTGCAGTGCCGTGTTGCCCTTCGTCTCCGGCAATGTTAAGTCAACCGGTGCTCCATCACGTATCATCGGCAGCAATGTGAGCAATCGCTTCTGGTACAACGCAGATGTAGCTTCCCGACACCGCAGTGCCGCCATACGATTGATCATGGGCTGCAAATCACTCCGATCCCCGACCGCCGCAGGGTAGCTGACCACTCTGACCGGTGCCGCCGCAGAGCTCACTGTGTTGGCTGCCACACGCGCCATCCTATCCACCCGCTCCTCCAGCTCCCTCACCTCGGCTTGGCGTTCCTTCACCCTCTCCTCCAGTCCTCGCACCTCGGCCTCCTGCTCATTCACCAGCCCCTCTAGATTTTGCACCTTTGTTTGACATTCCTCTGCCTGTTCCTCCAATTTACGCACCATCGCTTCCTTTGAATCTACTTCCTCGCTGGCTGCTTTCTCTTCTTCATCCTGCTTCCGCTCTTGCTTTTTTACATCCTCTCGAAGGCGATCCACCTCTTCCTGTGTCAGTTCCCCTTCGGGTTCGAGGCTGCGGAGCCGTTCTGTCGCTTCTTTTTCCTGCGCTTGTGCTTGCTGAAGCTTCTGCTCGGAGAGAGTGAGTGCGTCCAACGCCTTCTTAGCTTGTTTACCGAATTGGTCGGCGCACACCCATGCCGCGATCGCAACCACGGCACAAACTATTGCTATCACTTTATCAATCATGTCTGCTTCCCTTGAGTTGTTCTTCTAATTCCGACTTCCTTCTCTCCGCTGTCTTCAGTGCATACCTTGCAGATTCCTCGCGTTCCTCCAGCCGCTTCATCTTCGCGTCTTGCTTTTCGCGAAACTCGTCGCGGCGAGCCTTTATATCCCCAAGCTTCCTTTCCTCTTCGCGTTTGGATTTCACCAGTCCGGCAATGTGGTTGGCGCGTGCTTGCTTGTCCTCGGCTTGCTGTGTCGCCTTTGCCTCTGCTGCAGCATTTTGCTGCATCTTCTCCTTGGCTTCCGTCTCTGTCTGCTTGGCTTGCCACGCCTGCACACCTTGGTACAGAGCACATGCGATGAGGGCAAGTATGAGCACGATCATCGCCCCCTTCCCCCTAGGTTTCTGTGCCTGAGGATACGGTGTACTCTGCGGCACGGTAGAACCCGTAATGCTCTGCGGGCGTGGCACAGGTGCCGGTCCCGCTGCGACTGCATCCTTCGTCATCCCCGACGGCAGCGGCGGAAGCTCTTCCCCGGATGTTTTTCCCCCTGCGGGAGACGCTTTTTTCTCCATCTCATCCGGCAGCGGCGGAAGCTCCTCTCCGGTAACTTCCCCGCTTACAGGAGTCATCGGCTCCTCCAGCTCGACCGGCAGCGGCGGTATATCCGGTGCCGCCTTCTCATCATCAGCACTCATAACTTATTCAGAAGTTTTGTTCTTCGCATCCCCGGCAGCAAAATTAGCTTCCACGATGTCCGGAAGCAGTGTCAACAAACAGTATACGAAGAGTGTTACAATCGGCAAAATAATCCCGATGAACGGGAACGTACCCCCGAAAGATCCCGGCATAAATGCTACCTGCATGATGTCCGACCCCAGACTCCCGGTAGATTTGAAACCCTCGTGTCCGTTCGCCAAAAGCAACACAGCGGAGATCAGCATGAGTAGCGGCGTAAGTACGTGCAGTGCCATGAACAGAGCACGGAGGACGAAGCG
Source organism: uncultured Akkermansia sp. (assembly GCA_964424645.1). GTDB lineage: Bacteria > Verrucomicrobiota > Verrucomicrobiia > Verrucomicrobiales > Akkermansiaceae > Akkermansia. Next base: position 23,969 of record CAYRJI010000013.1, read on the forward strand.
GCAGTGATTGATCATCTCGCGCCCGGGTACTGCATCCTGCGGTACTACCGTCACAAAGAGTTTCCGTGCATTGACACACACGTACGCCACCCCGGCAAAGTACAACATCATCATAATAATCTCCATCACCCCGGCTACCTTCTCCTCCAAAAAAATCCCCCGAAAGCATCCGACCACAAGCACAATACTTACCATCATCACTGCCCACGGGATACCCATAGAGGATAGCTTGATCTTCCGCCCCAGCAGCAACGGTACCATCACCCGATACAGTTGATAGCAAATGTACTGCACCACGCACCCGGCAAGAAGCAACACCGCCGTCAACTTGATACTTTCGTACAGTCCATTACCCAAGATGAAGCACAACACGCACAGAATCGAACCCACCCCCACCGGCGCATTCAGAATGTTCAAGCTCTTCTCGCACTGCTCCGGAGTGTCTGCCAATCCCGTCGGTAGTACGCATATCCGCGTCAGGAAATCATTAATCTTCTCGTATATCTGCGTAATTTTAGCACCGAACCCCTGCTCTTCCGCTCCCTGCTGAGAGGTCTGCACCGTTTGCGGGGCACTCCCCGTGTACGCACTCGGCGTGGGTTGCAATACGGTCGTCTTCATCGGTTTGGGTGCCACGACTCTCCCCGCCGGGTGCGCACCCGACCCCGCCGCCGCAGGTGCAACCGTCTCCCACTTAACCCACTCTTTCGTCCCAACTTTGATCACCGGCGTCTTTCCGCTGATCTCCCCCCTCGCAGCCATCGCCTTCAGCTCTTCCAAGCCCACCGGTCCCCTATTCTCACCGTCTCGGTTGTAGTAGTACTTCGTGTCTTCCATGGCTATAGTCCTTGGCATCTGCACGCGCCCCGCCAAGATTCCCCCGTACAGCACGCGTGACTGCCCACCATACATCCCTTACCCGTCTCGGTCAAGCCTTTTCTTGAACATTCTCTCCTCTCGCATAGAATCAAAAATAAGGTTACCGATATGACACAAGCCCCCCCCTAGAGAGAGGGTTCAAAAATCTTGAAGCAGCAAAAGGCAAGGGGTAATATAAATGCTATGCTATTAAAAATGAATACTCAATCACGTGTAGAGTTACTGACATTATGGATGTCGAAATATGCCAAGACGTATTCCAAGAAGAAGAAGGGGGAGATAATAACATTTCTTATGGAATCGACTGGATATAAGAATAGGAAGACAGTCATACGACTGCTGAAACATGGGTGGAAGGGTGCGCAAAAGAAGAGGAAAGGGAGACCAAAAATTTTAGGGCGGCGGGATAGGCAGTTGCTAGGGAAGATATGGCTAATGATGGGGCAACCCTGTGGGAGGCGCATGGCGGCGCAGCTAGAGGAGTGGATGCCCTATATGGAGGGCGAGCTGGGGATAAAGGCAGAGGAACGCGAGAGATTGTTGTCGATATCATCGGCGACGATAGACCGGGAGCTGCGCACGGGAAAGATCAAGGAGAGAAGGAAGCATGGGGGGAAGGGGAGTATGGGTAATCTGAAGAAGAGCATACCGCTCATAGACGCGACGCGCAGGATAACGCAGCCCGGGCATCTGTACGCAGATACGGTGGCGCATAGTGGGGAGAGCATGAGAGGGGATTTTGCGTGGACGCTGACAGTGACGGACGACTACACACTCTGGACGTGGAATCGAGCGGTATGGAATAAGGGGCAACAAGGGGTGTGTTGTGCGCTGGCGAACATATTTGAGCATCTGCCGATGCCCAAGAGAGACGTGAACACGGACAATGGGTCGGAATTCATCAACTATCACATACAGAAATGGTTAGCGCAGAAATACAAGCGATGTAAGGTTACGCGGTCGCGCCCCTACAAGAAGAATGACAATGCGCGGGCGGAGGAGCGCAACAGGCACAAGGTGAGAGAGGTGGTAGGATATGAACGCTATGATGAGCCTAGGTGTGTGAGACTACTCAATGAGGTGTACAAGTATCACAATTTATTGGTGAATCACTTTTACACGAGTACGCGTTTAATATCCAAGCGGAGAGACGTAAGGAGCGGGAAGGTGAGGCGGGAATACGACAAGGAGCAAACGCCCTATGAGCGACTCATAAGGAGTCTGGACGCGGAGGGCAAGCGGTACAAGAAGCTAGTAGCAGAGCATGCCATGCTTAATCCTGTAGAACTGAGCAAGAAGGTGGAGTGTGCAATGAAGAAGCTACTCACGTACATGGGAGAGGTGAGGAAGGCGCAAATGGCAGAGAGGGAGGATTAAGAGAGGGGAGAGAGAGTGCGTGGGGGGGGCCGCAAGGGTGGAGTCGCCGCCCTACGGACAGCGACTCCACCCGGAGGGAAAAATTAACACAGTTGAGGGAGCCCTCCCCTCTCCCGCACAAGGGGAGAGACTGCCCGGGGGCAAACCGTGGGAGGGGGTGAACACAGGAGGGGCGTGGTGGGGCGAGGACCTACGGGCACCGTGCGCCCTACGGGCGAACGGAAGCCCTACGGTCGCTCGCCCCACCACGCCCCTCCTGTGCAGGGAAAGGAAGCAAGGAGGGAGAAGCAGGAGAAGAGCGAAGGGCAGAGGAGCTAGGAGTGTGAAGGAGGAGTATCTAGGGGAGAGATGCCATAAAAGGGGAGCATTAACAAAGCACATCGAAGACACGGTAAAAGAATGAGAGCAAGGACATACAGGGTAATAGTGTGTACTGAGTAAGGGAAGCAAAAAGGAGAGATGAGGGACAGATATAAAAAAAGGAGGCTAAAGGGACAAAGTACTTGCAAAGTAGAGCAAAAGGGGTAGACTGTTGGTGACCTCTAACTTTGATGCTTCAGGCGTTCGGTAACTTTTTACTTTGATGCTTTACGCCTCTCGCCCAAACCTGCCCCAAATGAATTAAAGGCTTAGCGGTGGGCGATGATTTTGTCGCAAGGAAACGCGAAGGTGATCAAGTATGAAGTGAAGGGGCTAGGCGCAGCGGAGTTGCGCAGGTGAATCGGGAGAAAGCAAAGCAGGAAACACGCGTGGGGATAAATCTATGCACCCGTGATGTTGATGCCCCCTTAGTACGCGGAGAGCCTAAAATCTCGTAGGGATTAATATGGCAGCACCCTTCAGAAATTTTCATGGGACAAATGTGGTTTTATTTCGCGATGCACAAATCGGTACTTGACACATGTATGCTAGGGTGTACACTCGGTATGGTTCTGCGTTCCTCCCGGTGCGACTGTCTTGTAGCCTAGGAGCAAAATTATGTCTATTACATCAGCATCTCAAGCCCATTGCGTGATTGTCACTCGTTCCGGAAAACCGGTAGGAGTACAGGAGAGTGGTCTGCAACTCTTTACTCCATCCGTAGACCAACCCTCTGATGTCAGGGAGATGTGGGAGGAGAGGTACGCAAATGGCGCAAATGACTGCTTGGAAATGTGCTTCTTACCTGAATAACTAGGGGATTATTTAACTACTATGAAGTTTGGAATATCTTTATTTTTGGTGGGCTGCGTTACATCGGCAACTTTATTTTTGGTGCCACACAGCGCAAGTGAGGAGCCGAGTCAAGAGTACAGGCATGCAAAAATTGTCAGCGTTGACGAGGCCGTACAGATGCTGAAGAGGTACGGCATTCTCGACCAATTTGCATCCGGCAAGCTTGTAACGTCCGTCAGCTCGGATATAGGCAAGGAATACAGGGAAAATCCCATTAAGGCAATCAGCGAAGAATTTCTGTACCACTTCATGATGTACAATGACGGAGTGGAAAATCTGAGCGAGTACCCTTACATCGACAAGGCACTTGAATTGTACAGTCGAGCCAATACAGAACAACGAGAATTGCAAGCTCATGGATTGGCAAAATTGCAGGATGATGTAGAAGCTTTAGGAAAGGGAATGGAGGAGATAGTCGGTGCCGCTTTGCTCGGTCAATCTCCCCCTCCACAAGAAACACAGGTACGCATTCTCAGAAGACTGCCGGTTCAATGTCTCGAGGCTTTTGCGGCGGCAGGCGTGAAAATTTCAAATTTTCGGGAGTGTAGCGAGAATATCTTTGCCGTCGATCCACCTGATCCGAAATTACTGACCTTCCTTTACACACAATGTGGTGAAGCATCTCCCGACCAAGTAAATGTGGCAAATGCAGATGGATGGACTCCTCTCATGTATGCGGCGCGTTACTCTGCGGCAGATGCGTGCCGACACTTGATTCAGGCAGGAGCAAATGTCAATGCCAGAAACAATGATGGATGGACGCCGCTCATGCTGGCAGCACGCTACTCCACGGCAGATGCGTGCCGACTTCTCATCCAAGCAGGGGCGAAGGTAGATGAAAAAAATAACGATGCTTCAACGGCATTCATGCTGGCTGCCTGCAATGCGGAACACCCCGATGTCTGCAGGGCTCTCCTCGATGCGGGTGCATCTGTACACGAGAGAGATAAGGATGGATGGACGCCCTTTATTTGGGCAGCTCGTTACTCCACGGTGGATGTGTGTCGACTCCTCATCCAAGCGGGAGCGAAGGTAGACGAAAAAGATAACGATGCTACAACGGTGCTCATGCATGCCGCCTGTAATAAGGAACACCCCGATGTCTGCAGGGTTCTCCTCGATGTCGGTGCATCTGCGCTCGCAAGGAATAAATATGGCTCAACTCCTCTTACGTATGCAGCTCGGTATTCCCCTGCGGCGATTTGTGAGCGTCTTATTAAGCTCGGAGCGGACGTTCATGTAAAGGACAATGATGGATGGACGCCGCTCATGTTTGCGGCACACTACTCCACAGCAGATGTGTGTCGACTTTTGATTCAAGAAGGAGCAGATGTCAATGCCAAAACAAATAGTGGGTGGACGCCGCTCATGTTTGCGGCATGCTACTCCACGGCAGATGTGTGCCAACTTCTGATTCAGGCGGGAGCAGATGTCGACGCCAGAAACAACGGCAGATGGACGGCTCTCTCGCTCGCGGTGTTTTGCGGCGACGATGATAAAGTGGATATGCTGATTGAAAATCGTGCGAACGTCCGTGCATTAATTCGCTTCGAAGAAAGATATGTCGGTCTGCTGAATTTGGCAAAGAAGTTGGATCAAAAATTATCCGATTCCTCTAAGAAAGAATCGCTGATAAAAGATGTGCGGGAGAACTACCCCAACGCAAAGCTTAACTATCAAGGGATAATAAAGCTACTGGAAGAGACGCCCGTAGATACCCCTCCGGCATAAACGTGATGATGCGGGCTACAAGCACTCTGCGTATATCATAAGAAGGTCTCCCTCACGGGTGCATTGATATGTCCCTCCGAGTCTCTTCCTGCTCCCCCCGCTCCGTACTTCTTGATGGCTTTATACCCACAACACGTACGCGCGGTTCCGCATGCCTCGTATTTCGTACATTCCGCCCTGAGTATTAAGTTCTATTTTTATTGATAATCAATATATTATGATTTCAATATGCCCCTTTTTCGGCACTCCGTCATAATAGTCACATTGAGGGACTGGGGAGGATGCACAGTTTGAGGTGGGGATTGTCCACGGAGCAGAAAACCCGTGCATCGGGTTAATTGCGCGAAGTCTCGGTATTTAATCCCTCTCATGCCTCCCCAAGGTCTCTCGTCCCTACAAAAAGTTGACTTCCCTTGCTTTGCGTATCCCATGTGCCCCTCCTCTCCCCGTTTAATGCCCTTCCCCTTTTTCCCGTCCTCCACTGCATCACATTTTCCCCTTCCTCTCCCCCCTCCTACGGCGAAAACAACCTCTTGAATGTTGGGCTGGTGAATAGGCGCAGTTTGAGCCGGAGATGAGCCCTCGCCTCCCGTCCATGCTTACCGGTCTTGCTGCATCTACCAGCCTGAGCATTTCCCTATCCGCTCTCAGTATGCTACTCTCCGATATCCTCAATATCCTAGCCAGTCTGAGTCCTCGCCTCTGCGTCCTTCCCGAGCACAGTTTGCAGCGTATAGGTGCTTCAGCGACATACTTATACTTGACAGTAACCCGATTGCCTGTACAATGGCTCTCGTAAGCTCGCCACCCCTTTATTGCAGGAGCAGGTATTATGTTCATTGTACCTTCATTTTACCACAGCACCTGCGGGTCGGCGAGCTTCTTTGCCTTTTTGGTGCGCGATTGTTATGACGGAGTGCCGAATAAATGCGTCTTGTACAGAAAGAAGTTTACACCACCCATCATCAGCGACCGAATAGCCCTCGTTCCGAACGCCGATTTCTACCATCTCGGCATTCTCACCTCTGCCATGCACATGGCGTGGGTGCGTACCGTTGCCGGTCGCCTAAAAAGCGACTACCTCTACTCCGTTGCCATTGCGTACAACAATTTTCCGTGGCCGAGTTCCACGGGCATGCAGCCCGAGTTTGCCACTTGTTAATCGAAAAAAGACCCCTCGATGCTCCATCTTTCCCCGATACTTTCAGGATTCTCCCGTATTTATGTGCCCTGCAAACTCGTAATATAATAGACCTACATTTTCGTCCCTACATGATTTCTCTTATTCCCGTCTTAATGTGTTTTAATTCTGCCCATTGATATAACTTCGCCGGAATTTTTACACCAAAAGCTCCCAGAATCAGTTGTAAATCCGGATCTTCTAGGTCAACAA
>CAYRJI010000014.1:0-30419 GCA_964424645.1 uncultured Akkermansia sp.
TCTAGAAGTACGAGGCAAATGGGAAGTACGAGGTACGAAGTACGAAGTACGAAGTGGCAAAGCCGGGGAGAAATGTCTGCGTAATGCCGAGGCTTTGCGCGGGCAAAGAAGAAGTACGAGGTACGAAGTACGAAGTGGCGAAGCCGGGGAGAGATGTCTGCGTGGTGCGGGGGCTTTGCGCAGGTTGACCGTCTATGGGGTGCTGTGTGTAAGTACGAGGCAAATGGAAGTACGAGGTACGAAGTACGAAGTGGCAAAGCCGGGGAGAAATGTCTGCGTAATGCCGGGGCCTTGCGCGGGTTGGTCGTCTGTGGGGTGCCGTGTGTAAGTACGAGGCAAATGGAAGTACGAGGTACGAAGTACGAAGTGGCGAAGCCGAGGAGAAATGCTTGCGTGGTGCGAGAGCTTTGCGCGGGTTGACCGTCTGTGGGGTGCTTTGTGCGAGTACGGACTAACAGTGTCGGAAAGCGATGTTTGCGCGTCTCTGTCCCTAGGAGATTTTTGAAAAACGTTGCCATGCTAATGTCCTGTGCGGGTTATAAACGCTCTGCGTATCACGGGGTCTCTCCCTGACGGACGCATTGATTTGTGCTCCACGCGTGTTTTCCGCTCTGCGTTCATCGTTCCCCTGCGCAACTCCGTTGCGCCTAACTTCTTCACTTCGTACTTCGTACTTCGTACCTCGTACTTGATTACCCCCGTGTTTCCCTGCGACAAAATCATCGCTCACCACTGGCTCTTTATCTTATCGGGACAGACGTGCAATGAGGGTTCTCTCTTGTGTGCTCAGCCTGTACTTGTCGAACAGCTGTCGGTCTATCTCTTCTGTGGCGGTGTTCCAGTTGATGTCGCTGTGAGCGGTGAAATCCTGCATGGGGATGAGTCTGAAAACGCTGGAGCTGACATTCATCGTTCCTTTCCCGTAGAACAACAGGAATTTGAAGAAGGTCGTCTGCGTGTAAGAGTAGCAATTCTGCTGCTCCTCTTCCGTGTCGAAGGGACCCATTTCCAGAAAGGTTTCCGTACAGATTTCCTTCGGTTTGGCAAGGATCGACACGGGTGGGTTCACCGCACCTGTAGAGTAGCACTTGGAAAAGAATATCTTGTACGAATCAATGTGGGAGTGGTTGCGCTTGATGGTCTGCGGTGAGATGTACCCCTGCGTCCGGCGCGCTCCGCCTTTAATGCCCCTAACTCCGTACACCTTCACCGAACCCTCGAAGGGGGTTGAGGACAAATGGGACTCCGGGTATCTCTCCGGGCTGTTGAACAGGTACGCACGTATCCCGTACGGCTTGTGTCGCGACACAATGGAAGCGAAATTCTTACCCTGCCCGGAAGTTTTCTCTAAGACGGAAATGATTCTGCGGTCTCTCACCACATAGTCGAAAAAGTTGTTCCGCAGGGAGTCCCTCGATACCAACACCTCGCCGCCCTTTGCATGGTAGTTGATCTCAGGTTTCCCGCGATATGCGGAATCCCACAAAAAATAGCATACTCCCCCGTCGATGTGCATTCCGCTGAATACCTCCGCATCGTCCTCGTAGTCAATGAGCAACCGTAGCGAGGTATCTCCGCACATCTCCTGCCGGAACCCCTGTAACCCGCGCCCGCCTACCATCCACTTCGATGGCATGATCAGCGATATATATTTCGACTTCAATGCCTTGGCAAGTGTCACAAAGTGATTGTACACCGGCACGGCACTATCCCCCCCTGCCCCACTGCCATCCAACTCCTGATAGGGCGGATTTCCTATAACGGCATCTATGTTCATGTTGTCTCCTACAATAAGTCTGTAGCTCGTTGTTTGTCGTCACGTCTTCACACTTGGCGTTGTAGGAGCGTAACGAACGGAGTGACCTTTCCACCGTCATCCCAGTCTCGGATGACACAGCGGATGCCATTGTGCTTGTGATAGTCATTTTTCGCGCACCCGGGACACGGCGTCCGCTTGACATTTCCTTGCTCAAGGGGACCGCGCGCACGGGTGACTTCTTCGTGGCAGGTGTCGGGAATGACGAATTTGAGTCCGTCCATCTGCCATATATTCCACGCAATAATTTCCGCCGTACGGTATATTTCCTCGGGGAGCGGGGAAGTCTCCTCGCCCCAGCGTTTCCGGAAATGTTCGACATAGGAAAGGAGGAGATTCCTGCGTGCCAGAAAGAGGCTATCGCCCTGCCACTCGTAGCCGTATGTGCCGCAATAAGCCCGACGTGCCCATTCGTACCATTCCTCTCGGTTGTCGGTGTTTTCGCCCACCACCCGCAATTTGCGATCGAGAAGACCGACGCGCTCTTCCACCGGAATCGCCTTACCCGTCACAGCATCGTACCGACTCACCAAGTACGGGGCTTCTCCGCAGGTAATTTCCAAGCGCGTATCCCGCACGTAATCCTGCCACGTCTTGCCCGATGCACTCGGGAAGGGTATGCGTCGCGCTAGGGTCTCCCAGCCTTTCTCCAGCTCGCGGTTGAAGATGTCCTTCTCCTCAAACCACTCATTATCAATGAGGTTCGCCTGCGCATTGCACACCCACGCTGGTGTGTACACCTCCCCCTTGTCCCGACTGCGCCGATTTCTCTCCCGAGCACTTTTCTTCACACGCGGTTGAATTAACGGTCCATTCGTTCCCGCTATCTTCTCCGGCGTTATCTCATCGTGAAACCCGTACCCCTCCCCCAGTTCCGCGTAATGCTCCGTAGCCCAAATGATATTGCGCCCCGAGCTATGGTCGATGGGTAACAACCGCAAGAGCTGGGGGTACTCCCGCAACTCACTCTCTTCTCGCTCCTCTTCTCCCCGCTCCTGTGCCCCCGGCTGTTTCTCACCCTCTTCCATTCCCAACGCCCGGCATCTTACCACCTTTCCCCCCGAATTCCAGCAAAAATGATGCCCCCCTAGTGCGCGGAGCGTCTGCATCCCACATAGGGATTAGCATGGCAGCACTTTTCGAAAATTATATTGGAACAGGTGTGGACAGATTTGGGTGTGGTTTGCTTTGGACTTGCGGACTGTGGGACGGGATGGTAGTATGAACGGGATGGATACCCTTTACATATTGGATGGGATGGCTCTGCTGTATCGCGCCTTTTACGCGTTCATCAACGCACCGATGCGCACAGCGGGCGGTTTGAATACCTCGGCGGCATTCGGATTTACCAATACACTCCTAGCATTACTGGAGAAGGGAGACCCGAGCCACATCGTGGTGTGCATGGACCCGTCGGGACCGACCTTCCGACACGAGATGTACGGCGAGTACAAAGCCAATCGGCAGGCAATGCCGCAGGAGCTACGGGATTCTATCCCGCTGATTCTCGATATCTTGGCAGCGATGCGCATTCGGGTGGTACGAGTGCAGGGGTTCGAGGCGGATGACCTCATCGGCACGTTGACGCGGCAGGTGGATGAAATGGGCGGGGCTATGCGGGCACGGATGGTGTCCGGCGACAAGGACTTGGGGCAGCTGCTTTCCGCGAATTGCACGCTGTTCAAACCGGGGAAGCGGGGCAATGACTTTGAGGAGGCAGACAGTGCCGCGTTCTGCGCCGAGTGGGGCATCACAAATCCCCTTCAGATCATTGACATACTGGCACTGATGGGTGACGCGTCCGACAACATCCCGGGCGTCCCGGGGGTCGGCGCGGTGACGGCTCGCAAGCTCGTTGCCCAATTCGGCAGTGTTGAAAATATTTTGGCGCACACGGCGGAACTCAAAGGGAAATTGCGCGAGAAGGTGGAGCAGAACGCGCAGCTTGCCCGCCTTTCCTACCGGCTGGCAACCATCCGGCGGGATGCCCCGCTGCCCTGTTCGCTGGGAGACTGCGCGCGTCAGGAGCCGGATGCCCCTGCCCTGCGGGAGGTCTTGGAACGCTTGGAATTTCGCGGTCTGGTGAAGCGACTCGGGCTGTCGGCGGCGTCTGCCCCGGTGAGTGCTTCGTCCCCCGCCCCGCAGGAGCCCACGCAGGGGGATTTGTTCGCCGAGCCGCAGTTGCGTGATATTTCCGGCACGCCGCATGCCTACCACATCGCGTCCACGCACGAAGAGCGATGCGCCCTCGCGCAACAGCTGCTCCGCGCCCCACGCTGGGCATTCGATACGGAAACCACCGGCTTGGACCCGCTCACCGACCGCCTGCTGGGGGTCTCCTTCTGTCTGCAACCGCATGAGGCTTGGTATGTTCCGGTGGAAAAGGCGGAGGACCTTCAACTCTTCGCCGAGGCATTTGCGTGCGGTGCCCTGAAGGTCGGTCTCAACCTGAAGTTCGATCTCTCGGTGCTCCGATGTGCCGGGGTGCGCGTGGCGGATCCGTACTTCGATGTGATGCTGGCACACAGTGCCCTCCACCCGCAGCTGCGGCATGGGATGGATGAGCTGGCGGCTACCCTACTTGCCTACCGCACCATCCGGTTCGAGGAGATCACCGGACCCACGCACGCTACGGCAGATGTGCCCTTATCCACGATGGCTGAGTACTCTGCCGAGGATGCGGATGTCACCCTGCAGCTCGCGGATGTCCTGCAACCGGAGCTACAGCGGGCGGGCTTGACTCGGTTGATGGAGGAGGTGGAGTTTCCTCTCATCCCCGTGCTTTCCGAGATAGAGCTCCAAGGGATGCGCCTCGAACCCTCTCTGTTGGAGCAGAGCGCGCAGGAGATTTCCGCGCGGATCGTCGAACTCTGCGAGCGCATTGAGGCTATCGCGGGTCACCCCATCAACCTCAATTCCCCGCAGCAGGTAGGTGAGCTCCTCTTCTCGGAAATGAAGTTACTCGCCAAACCGAAGAAGACGCGGACGGGGCAATTTGTCACGGATGAAGAAACCTTGCGAAGTCTGGAGCACCTCTCGCCCATCGTCTCCGACATCCTCGAGTACCGCGAACTCTCCAAGCTCAAGGGTACCTACATCGATTCTCTCCCGCGCTTCATTTCTCCGGCGGACGGTCGCATCCATTCCTCTCTGCTGCAAATGGTGACGGCTACCGGGCGGCTGGCTTCTCAATCCCCTAACCTGCAAAATATTCCGGTGCGCTCCGGGGTGGGACGCTTCATCCGCCGTGCCTTTGTTGCCCGAGGAAAAGGCTGGTCTATCCTTTCCGCCGACTATTCGCAGGTGGAACTGCGGGTCATGTCTGCGCTCTCGGCTGACCCCGCCCTCGTGGCGGCTTTTGCCCAAGGTCGCGACATCCACGCCGAAACTGCGGCGCGGATTTACGGGGTGCCGCACGAAGAGGTCACCGCAGAGATGCGCCGGAATGCCAAGACGGTCAACTTCGGTATCATTTACGGGATATCGGCGTTCGGGCTCTCCCGGCGGCTCAATTGCCCGCGTGCTGAGGCTTCTGCCCTCATCGACAGTTATTTCAAGCAATTCCCGCGCGTGAAAGCGTGCATGGAGGAGCTCATCGAACGCGCCCGTCATGCCGGGTACGCCGAGACGCTCTGCGGTCGCCGTCGCTACCTGCCGGACCTCGACGCCTCCAACTTCAACCTTCGTGCCGCCGCCGAGCGCAATGCCATCAACACGCCTATCCAAGGCACGGCGGCGGATATGATCAAGCTCGCCATGGTCCGCGTGGCGCACTTGCTGCGTCCTTTCCGCTCGCGTATGATTATGCAGATCCACGATGAGCTGCTCCTCGACCTCTGCGACGAAGAAGCCGACGAACTCGTCCCCGCCATCACGCAAGCCATGCAGGATGCCCTCCCGCTCCCGGGCGGTGTGCCCCTCGTGGTAGAAACCGGTCGCGCTTCCAATTGGCTGGACGCTCACTGATACCCCCTCCCCCGCTATGCTCCCTCTCACCGGCTTCGGCTACGACATCCACCGCTTTTCCCCTTCCCCCCGCCCGCTCGTCCTCGGCGGTGTCCAAGTGCACCCCACGCACGGCTTGGACGGACACAGCGACGCCGACGTGCTCTGTCACGCCCTCGCGGATGCCATCCTAGGTGCCATCGGCGAACCCGACATCGGTCATTGGTTCCCGCCCACCGACCCCTCCTGTGCGGGCATTTGCTCGCTGCGCATTGTGGAAAAGGCGGTGCAGCTGCTGCACGCGCAAAATGGCAAGCTCGCCAACGCCGACTGCACGCTGCTCGCCGAATCCCCCCGCATCCTTCCCTTCGTGCCGCAGATGCAACAAACTCTCGCCCCCATCCTACATCTTCCTCCCCGCCGCGTCGGAATCAAAGCCACGACCAACGAGCACCTCGGTGCCATCGGTCGCGGCGAAGGCATCGCCGCCTTCGCCTGTGTCTGCGTCCTGCTCCCGGAATGATAGGAAGTGCGAGGTACGAAGTGTGCAAAGCTGTGGAGTGACGGATGGGTGGGCGTGAGAGGAGTTGCCCCCAAGGCTGACAGCGTTCTGCGAGGCATCGCTTTCTGTCAGCTCATCTCTTTTTGAATGCGATGTCCAGTACAAAAATGGGGACAAACGAGAAATTTCAACATCTTGGAAAAGGGAGTCCCCTCACATATCTCCAGCATTCACTTTTGAATCTCCATAACTGACATATAATTTACTGTATTGATAATGAAGCGAGAGATGATTTGAACACCATGCATCGCATTCAAAATACGATACACTCGCACCGAACTACGTGTTCAACGATAATCATACGGAATCCGCCATGGACAACTCATTAATCAGCCAAGACATTATCGAAAAGAGAAAGCAGCAGGCACCATTGCTCCGCTCTTTGCAGTCTGAAACCGACAAAATTATTTCCGAACTCGAAACAATTGAGCGATCGGACGCTTTTGACAGTATCCCCGCGAAAGTCTCGGAGTACAAAAAGAAACTGGAAGATGTACGTGAGCGGGTGGAGCACAAGTTGCATCTCTTCGAAAAGGGTGTCATCAACGTAGCCATCGCCGACACGGAGAAGGCGGGTAAGACGACTTTTCTCAAAGAGTTGACCGGCATCTCTCTGCCGGTAGCCAATGCGAGATGTACCGCCGTATCCTGTGAAATCAGCTGGGTGCCCGATGACAAGGACGAGGGTATCATTGTGATGTACTACACCGAGGAGGAGCTACTGGAAATCATCAACCACGAAGCCGAGTACCTGAACGACAACAAAGCACAGGTTTGGAAAGAACCGGAGGAACAAGTTGATCTACCTAGGTGTACGTCCCTCGCTTCCTTCCGCTCAGTGCGTCTTCCGAATACGGGTGATATCCTCCCAACGAGCAAACTAGCTTACGAACCATCCTTGTTACATCTACATGCCATCCAACAGGCACTCGAGAAGGACGGAGGTGTGCTCGGGCAGACTAAATCCAGTAATTTATCTGAGCTTGAGCGTTATGTGAGGCATAGACCGGGAGCAAACGAACAGACGTTGATACGCCAGGTGCTAATAAAAAAACATTATAGGGATGGTCATGCGAATTTATGCCTGTGCGATACTCCGGGCGTAGATGACCCGAATCCGGAGGCTTTCCGCCGCACAATCAAAACTCTGAAGGAGAAGACGGATATGCTCGTCATTCTGGACCGCCCGAAGGATTCACCGAGTATTACCGGATCGCTCGCACAGTTCATTGCCAACCTTGAAAGCGTTGGCAGCAAGGATTATCCAATGCGTGAACGTGCCATCTTCCTCGTCAACTGGTATAAGGACGCAGACGAAAAGGGCAAGTGGGCGAAAGCGCGACTGGATGAGGTGCGTGCCAAGAATGTGATTCCCAATTTGCCGGAACCCTGCGATGTGACGGACGAGACGTCACGGAAAAAGTTTACAGGATACCTCAACGACAAACTCCGAGAAGTACTCCTGGTTCAGGACACAAAAGTGGTACGCTCCCTGCGAGATGAAGTCAGCGTGCTCAAGAGAGACGTGCTCTCCGATGTGGTTCAGGCACTGGAGAAGCAATCACCACCATTACCGAGAGAAGCAGAACAGAAGATTAATGAACAATTTGATGATTGGTTTCGGTACAAAAAACCGACCAGCTTCTTGGGACGATTGAACGCCCGCTTTACAATGCTCACTAAGAATCCATGTGAGGGTACAAAGGTGCAGGAGCTTCTCGGTAAGATTGCTGATATCCGTCGGGTATGGGAAGGGAAAATCAAGGATAAAATCAAGGGAGGAGTCACGGAGGAGGTGGTCAATGAGATTTTAAATAAGCGGGATGATCCTGTTGAGGTAATATTCGCGCGATTTCAAGTTTTGTTTTCAGAATATGTAAAGGAGCTGACTGCAGCAGTAGTGGAGATTGCGCCTTACGTTCTGGGACAGGTGGAAGACGTGCTTAGCTTTGCGCTCGAGGAGCATGTCGCGAAAAGACTGAATAAAGGAGAGGGACTTATCAGGGCCCTGCGAGGAAGGATAGACGAAAGAATGAAAGGAGATGGTGTACAAAAGATTGTCGGAGAATTTACAAGTCTAGAGAAAGTACAGGATGAGTTAAATCACATCTCACGTTACGAATTGCGGCCTGCTCTGAATCTCATCGATCAACAACGATGGGGATACGACCAATTCAAGTATGTCAAAAACAAGGCGATAGAGGTTCTTGGGCGGTCACGTGCGAACGGTACCGAGCAGTTGGTTAAATTTTTGAAGTCTGATGAGACGAAGCTTCCGTCTCGAAGTGATCCTCCTAGGGTTCACGTGCAATTTATAAGGATGGTCATTGCATCAGCGCAGTACTATATGGCAGAAATTCTGGGTGGTAGCGAGGGTAAGTTTCGTGCTCTCATAGAGGATTACGCATCGGATGCCAGTTCTGCTCTGTGCACGCAGGAAGGTGTAGAGCAAGGATGGAACACGATCCTCAGTCGTCTTAAAGATGTCATTTTTGCAAGGGAGTACGAACAATGTGCAAAAGACAGCGCACGGGCTCTTCAATGCGAAAATATAATCAAACGTCTTCGTGATGCCATCAATGCTTGATCTGTTGCTGTAAATACTTGTTTGTCAACATTCCGTTTTTTTTTGCACACATGAAAACGAATGAAATCATTGAATCTGCCGTTCAAATGGCAGAGGGTGTCAAAAATAATGAATTAGCGACGGCTTTGGAGAAGGTAGCGAAAGAGCTGGAGGGCGACACATTGAAGGTGGTCGTACTCGGTGACTTCAAAGCCGGTAAGAGCGCGCTCATCAACACCTTGTTCCTGAAAGACAATCTACTTCCGGTGGATTATTTGGAAGCAACAGCGGTACCGACGCACCTCACCAACGGACCAAAAAGAATGCAAACGTGGCTACGGAGTGAAAGCGGTGAAGAAACAAGACAGGACGAATGGAGTGACTTTGATCAGGAGAAAGTTAAGTCCATCGTAACGGCTGACACCGAGCAAAAGCGCGCAGAGATTGCGCAAAAGTACAGTCGCGTAAGTATCAGCATGCCGGACATCCTGCCTCCCGGTATCACGCTCGTGGATACGCCGGGACTCAACACGCCCAACCTGCGCATCCAAGTGGGTACCCTCCAAGAGGCGCGTACCGCGCACGCGATCCTCTACGTGGTGCGCGGTAAGCAACTGAGCAACCGTGAACTCACTCTCATTGCCGATATGGCAGGGTTGCAGCGTCCCAGTCTACCTATTCACGTCGTACTCACGGAGGACGATACACACGAAGCCGGACAGATGAAGGTGCTTTGCGACACGATCAAAGCACAGCTTGAGAGTGCCAACATTGAAGATTGCGGGGTGTCAGTGTTTACCTTCGGCAAAGGGGAAACTCTCAACATCGATGTAAACGAATGGGATCCGTTTCCGGATACGGATGATGTGCCTACATCAAGCACTTCGGATGGCAGTATTGCAAATGAGCTGGATGCATTCTTCAACGGACCGGTGCGTCAGGGACGCAGCATCCGACAGGTGCGTGACCTACGCCCGCTCTTGGAGCGGTTGCAGGTGGCAATGCAAGCGCACTTGGAGCTCGCCGGAAAGGATGAAACAAACGTAGCTGCCCTCGAGGATGAGTTACGGCAGAAGCAGCAGCTCTATATCAGCACATTGAAAAATATGCTGCGTGATATAGACGATGCGAAAGACGAGACAGACGCGACCATTCATCATGATCTGAATGCCATGCTGAATAACTACGAAACGGAGTTAAACAGATGCGAGACGCTGCAGGATGTCCGTCACCAACTTGATGTCATACAGCGAACTTTCCCCGATGATATCAACAATGTCATTCGATGCGCCTCATCTCAACTCAGACGTGCTATCGAGAGTATTTGCAGCACTTACAATCAAACTTTGGAACAGAGTATGGCACTGCGTTCCGACGCCTCCCTCGAGCTGAAAAACATGTTCCTCAAGATTGTGTCAAAGACACCTGATGTCGTAATTTGGCTGATAGATTTGCTCCTTATGGGTCCCGTCATCCCGGGTGGTCCTCTATGGGATGTTGTATTGAGCTGGTTATTAGGCAATTTTCCACTGATCAGACAACTCATGCCCACTGCATTGGTCGGAAAACTCGCTGCTAATTATGCCGTCAAGGAGCTTGAGAATCACATAGCGGATCTAAAGGTCAAGGTAAGTAAGGTGCTGCAAGATAATTTTGAGACAATGAGTAAAAACCTACTCAGTCGCGCTAATTCGGAGGGTGTCTTTGCTGAGTTGGAACAAGCAATAAAGCATACTCGTTCTAGGCGCATCTCTGAAGCAGAGAAAACACAGTTGCAAGAGTGGATTGCGACATGCAAACGCTGGATGGAGTGTCTGGCAGCTCAGTAGCATTGAAATTCTGCGGGAAAACGTTTTTTTACACAGCAACAACGTAAGTTACATCTCGACCGTGGGGACAAACAGTGAAAAGAGGTTGGTTTTGTTTGGAAAGTTCCAAATTGGGAAATCCACTGTGTTTGATTATCTCTGCGGTGATCGCGAGCCATTGGAGATGGGAGACGGTCTCAGCACCATACATTCCCGACAGCCACCGACGTGGAGGTTCTCTGCATGAGTGGTGCACCGTCTCTCATCGAGCATGTGCGTAGCCTCTAACTACGATTATATCATGAATATAGGTGACATCATTAAGCAGGCAAAGGAAATAGCCGAAAGTCTCGAAGCGGGCGATTTGGCAGATGCTTTGGCTCGCGTGACGGATGCCCTCACAAAACGCGATCTCAAAGTGGTCGTTCTGGGTGAGTTTAAAGCCGGTAAGAGTACCCTCATCAATCGCATCTTTTTACAGCACGATGTGTTGCCCATAGAGTTTATGGAGACCACTGCCGTGCCCACCCACATACGCAACGGGAGTACGCGCATGCGAATGTGGCAACGGGATGCAACGACGTTACGTGAGACGTGCGTGGCAACGAAGGATGTATTTGAACGCTCCGATGTCGCCGCTGTTGTAACGGCACCGACAGATGAAGCACGTTCCGAGCTGGCGGAAAAGTACAGTAAGGTCACGATTGATATGCCGTGCATTCTGCCGGACGGTATAACGGTCGTGGACACCCCCGGGCTCAATACACCCAATTCCAAGGTGTACGTGAATACCCTGTATGAAGCGCGTACGGCACATGCGCTCCTCTACGTGGTTCGCGGCAGACAACTTGGCAGCGCAGAACTGAAACTACTGGCGGATTTAGCGGGTATACAGCAGCCGAGCTTGCCCCTCCATGTGGTGCTTACCACAGATGGTACGCAATCACGTACTGCGCTGGAAACAATCCGTACCACCATCATCGCTCAGCTCGCAGAGGTGGGGGTATTGGATGTCGAAATCTCCCCCTTTTACATGGGAAAGCGAGAAGCTTCTGAGTTGGACGATGGCGTGGTGCGCAGTAATCTGGAAAATTTTCTAGGCGGAGAGGTGCAACGCGGGCGTCATGCTCGCATCATACGCGATTTACGCCCCCTTCTGGAGCGTCTTCAAACCGCTGTCGTTTCCCGCCTAGAGCTGGATGGCAGGAGCAAGGATGAAATAAAAGAGCTGAAAAAATTACTCGCTAAGAAGAAAGACGAGTACCTGCAATTTGTGCGAATGCTGTTAAACGACGTTGTCTTAGCACAACGTGATTTCCTAAGGCACATCAGCGGTTGGCTAGAGAAAGTAAAAGAGGGCTTCCGCGAGGATATGGACAAGAGGAATGATCTAGCGCAGATTCTCGAAGGTGTCAAACTATGGCAAGACCTCTTGCCGGATCGCGTACAACGCCTCATCAAATTAGCACATCGCGACTTTCAGACCGATATCCATAAAATCGAACGCAATTGCAGCGTAAAGCTGGAGCATTTGTTCAAATCGAAAGACATAGAAATGCATCTTTCGCCCGGTGTGCTGATAGAGCTCATCGAAAAGACTCCTTATTGGGCCCTTTACGCACTGGATATGTCTCTCGTTTGCATTCTGCTGCCCACCAATTTTGCCTTGGACATCGTGTTGCGACTCCTCGGTGACCGCATCCCGCTGATTGCGAAACTCATGCCCCTTGGATTACTGGGATGCGCTGCCCGCAGTTACACAATTCATGCATTTAACAAGGTAATCGATGACATGCAGAAACAGGTCGCAGGAAATATGTCCGTGCAGTTCCGAGAAATGAGCGATAAGTTACAAACAGATCTACAAAACAATCCTCTTTTCCCTGATATGGAGAAAGCCATTGAAAAAGCTGAAGTCGTAAAATTGCCGCAAGTTCTCAAGGAGAAATTGCAGGCAGCATCCGATTCTGTCCGTTCGTGGTTGTCCTCCCTATAAATTTAACACCAAACCAATTCACACCAATGAATGCAGATAGCGACGATATGAAGCAATTTCAAACATATCGGGAGAAATTGCTTGACCTAATGAATGAAGCCCAGCCGCTGCTCAACGACACGGCTACTTTACTGGGTGAAGACCTTAAGCATTACGAACTCCCCATCGAGCGACTTAAGAAAAATACTTTTACGCTCACCCTTGTAGGAGCATTTCAGAGTGGCAAATCCACTCTGTTTAGTTACTTGTGCGGTGGACGAGAACTCTCTCCAATCGGTCCCGGCGGCGGCGGTATCCGTACAAGCGGCTGCCGT
The DNA here is from genome assembly GCA_964424645.1 of uncultured Akkermansia sp. GTDB lineage: Bacteria > Verrucomicrobiota > Verrucomicrobiia > Verrucomicrobiales > Akkermansiaceae > Akkermansia. Next base: position 13,008 of record CAYRJI010000014.1, read on the forward strand.
GTAACTGCCACGGCACTGGAGGATGATGGCGCAAAGGAGTACGCTGTGGTGAGCTGGCGCAGTAAAAAAGACCTAGTAGAGCCTATCTGTTCTCTGCTCGGGGTGAGAGCGGATGATTATGATTTGGACGATTCGAAGTGTCGCGATGAATTGATGGAAAAACTAATGAGCGACGTGCAAAGCATGGTAAACACGAATAATTTGGAACTCTACCGCATAGCTTTGCTGGTGTTGCAGTTCTATCTCGATTTCAAAGCACGTATTACGAGTGGGAATGAACGACTCAATGTAGAAGATGCCATCAGTATTGCATCCTACCCGCAAGATTGGGAGCCGCGATGGATGAAGTGGACCATTGGCGAGTCCGTCTCCTCTTCCTTCGATGCATCAATCATTCCCTTCATCTTCTGTTCCGGTGTGCAGTATTTCATCCGTTCCGAACATCTGAAGGCTCTGCAATGCACCGTAGTAGACTGTCCGGGGCTTTTTGCCTCTGAGTGGGATAATAAAGTTGCAGAACAGTGCATCGCGGATTCCAATGCTATTCTCTACATCTTTGAAGGGGTAAAGGACCTCACTCAAAACGATGTCGAAATCCTCAAGAGATGCATCGAGTTGGGCGGTCGCGACCGAATTTTCTTCGGTGCCAACGTCAAAGTACCCTACTCAGAATGGAAGCGTATTGAACAGCTGGGTGTGTTACCTAAGTTGCAACAGCATGGTTTCAAAAATCCGGTCGTACACTCATACCACGCAGCACTCGCCCTACGTAGCATCGAGCTCTCCCTCGAGCAGAACGATAGGCTTTCGAAATCTACCCGCGATGCAATTCTTATAAGCAGCGAGGGTGAATCCGTGGGTGAATACCTTAAGTATCGTCTGAACCGTTTCCTGTTAAGTGCTCTCGACCAAACTCTGGGCGACTATACTCAGCAAGGAGAAGTCAACACATCCGATATCGAAATCCATGCCAGTAAGGTGCCGGATTTTATTCATATCGCTCAACAAAAAATTGTACAAGATAAAGCGTGGAGCATACTTGTGGGCAACGGTACTAACAGGATGACAGTTATTTTGGACGCCGTTGAGAGGAGTGCTACTACTTCCCTAAAGAGCATGGAAAAGTCCTGCGAGGATGTCAAGAATGCTCTAAAGGATCAGGAAAATGCCCTACTAACATTTGAGGAGGACGTTCGGCGTTGCACAGAAGCATTAGATGCTGCGACTCATGATGGGATTAGAGGGATTAAAGATGCGTGTAGAAAAGTGATTAGCGAAATCGTTGAAGGTCACATGGAAGATATCATTGCCCTCACCGCTGAAGTTATATCCATTACTTGGAAATGTCTTAGGGCAGCATGGAATAGGACAAGCCCTGAGCCTATTCTTGAGACACCGGAATCACCGACTTCTCTCGACCGTATGGCAAAATTGCTGAAGATCGGGTCATACTTTGATGATGTAAAACGCACATTCAGGCGGCAATACCTCGAAAAATTGAATGCCAAGCTAGTAGATCTCCTCGTCGATGTACGCGATCATAGGATACGCGAGGAATTCACAAAGTGGGAAGAGTTCACCAGTATCAAAACACGATTCGATTACTGGAGGGGGCAAATGCTGGATAAGGTAAAAAAATTGGAAGGTCTCCCAGAGCTTGATGACAACCGGCTGCATCTTGGTGAGCATTTTGGCGAGCAAGAATTGCAACGTATGCAAATTAAGGGTATTAAAGGTAGCATCGGAGAGAAAACTCTGAATGAGGAACTGCCTCTTTTCTTTAGATGGCCGTGGTCACCTGATGCGAAGGCTAGGGAGTTTTGTAAAAAGCATAAGGGAGAGCTCATCTCGGTGATGGAGGACGGGTTTTTAGCTATGATGGAAGCGGAAGGTCCACTCAGGGCAATTATGGATTATCTCGAGGAATTCAAGGACACTTTTCGACAGCCACGTCAATTCTTCGAGCGACGGAAGGGTATCACAGAGAGAATGCTTCATGATACGGAGGAACAGCACTACTCGCTTAGAGCCGCGCTTGGACCCAGACTCGAGCAGCTAGGCGCATTGAAGAAAAAGGCTGCCGAATTTACGGAGGTCGTATCAGATGTCTACAAGCACTAAGCGCATGAGTTCACAAAGTACGTAGTTTCAATATCACTCATTATGCTGGGAATATTTCTGCGTGAATTGGGAAGGGGCGAAGTACGTCAGGCGCACCCCCGCGAGCTGCAGCCCGGGCAGGTCGTACTCGCCCTCGCAGAGGAGAAAACTCTACGCGAGTTCGGCTTGCCTGTCGATATGCAGTTCGGTATCACGGGAGAGAACGAGAAAGTCCTCTGTCAGATCGGTACGGGAAAAAATCTTGAGGCTGCATCATTCTCAATTCAGGAAGTGAGTATGGAAACGTTCATTCGTGGACATACTGCGCTGCTGGTCCCGGACATAGAGGGGTACACAGATTCTACTCAGGTCTACCGGCGCGCTAAAAGTCGTCTCGGCGAATGCCCGCCCGGCTTACGGAGTTTCCCCGGAGATGATTTTGTGGCAGAATGCGTGCGCGGCTTAAGTATGGAAGAATTGATGGAGGATGAGTGGCACCAAGCCGGGCGTCACTGGGTTACCAAGCTGGAGCTCACGCCCTCAGAAATTATGGCATGGCTGGGGTGTCCCATGGGAAAAGCAGAAAGTGATGTGCTGGACAGCTTTAGTGTACTGAAGATGCTCCTGCCGGATATGACACATCATGGCATTGTGGTGGAGGGAAACGAGGTTATTCATTTTTCTTCTTGTCGATTGAAAGATGGCACCAGTCGTATTAAGTGCGACTCGCTGGAAGACTTCATAAAGTGGTCAGGAAAAAAGTCAGACGGGGCATTAGACGGAGCACCCGCTGCCTACAGATGCGAGAGCACAGAGATTCGTCTGCTCTGCCGTAACCGTGCAGTGTGGAGCTTCTTCCATGCAAACGAAAGGGGAGATTATGACTTGTTGTTCAATAACTGTGAGCATTTTTGTCGCTTCTGCCGCACCGGAAAATCAGAATCTGGGCAACTTCTGGCCAAGATATTGCAACTCATCGGTTTCATGTTGGGCTGGGTTCCCAACCGATACGCTCAAAGATTGCGTCTTATGCTGGCGCGTGCGGCTGAGAAGCAATATTCGTCTAATCGCGTGCCGCAAATTTTATCCGAAATTGATAATCTACTGACCTTAAAACCTGAATTTTAAGCCATGAAGATCTGTTACCGTAAATCTCAAAACAATGAATGGTCCGCAAAGCCATCGAAAGATGGAGAGCTTTTTTGGCATCAACTTCCCGACCTACAACAAGAGAAATTTCGTTTGCTTGTGCACTACCCCAGCTATGTGTACGATCGTTACTGCTTGGTGGCACGCAGCGACGCGGACGAATCCGTGATCGCTGACGAACTACGCGAGCAGGAAACGCGATCGTTGGTGCTTGCCTACCTGAACGCGCGCGAGCAATTTTTCGCCGCAGCCAGTCAATCGCAAGATGCGATGGAGGAGCTTGCCACAGCGTATCCCGTGGAGGACCACGGGCTGTTGGTCAATCAAAATGTACAACTCCGCCCCACAGATGCCCTGCATAGTATGTCAGAGGTTGCGGAAAAAGTACGGTGTTTCCGTCTCCGCAAGCTGGAAGGTGTGCGCATCATTGCTGCTGACCATTTCTACAAAACGCCGGATGAAGTCGACACAGACATGAGTGTGTGGGAAAAAGCCCCGGAAATATCTCTCCCCGGTACCAGTAAAAAGCTCTTAATTAGGCTGGGAATAACAGTGGCGGCGGTCTTACTTGTTTGGGCAATCCTTCGACCCGGTCCTCCGCCCCCCCCTCCTAAACCGCCTGGACCTGAAAAGGTTGGTTCAGGCGGTATAAGGGTTAGTTACCGCAAATCTCCTGAGGTCAAATGGAGTGAAAAGCCAACAGAACATAGTGAGTATCTGTGGCGTTTACTCACCGACTCGAAACATGAGAAATTCCGTCTGCTGGTAGACTATCTTGGTAATGCGGATGACAGCTACTGCTTGGTGGCACGCAGTGATGCAGGCGAATCCGTGATTGCGACGGGACTGAGCGAGAAGGAAACGCGCTCGCTGGTACTTGCTTACCTGAAGGCACGCGATCAATTCTTCGTTGCGGCAGGGCAAGCGCAAGACGCAGTAGAGAAACTCATCGCTGCGTACCCTGTGGGGGATCACGGGCTACTAGCCGATCATAAGATGCAACTTCGTCCGGTCGAAGACCAGCGTCTCTTGTCAGACGTTATAGAGAAGGTACGACTCTACCGTCTCCGTAAGGAAAAAGGGTTACGAATTATTGCTGCCGATCATTTCAAGCTAGAAGCAGATATGAGCATGTGTATCGATGCTCTGGGAAAAAATCCCTCTGATTCTCTGGAAGGAAGTAAATGTCCGACCAATAGTTCCAGCGAAACAAACAATAAGGAAGTCATTAACAATCCAAGCGGTGCCACCACAAACAGTACCAGCACTCCGACGAACACAGAGGCGAAAAGCTTGCCCGGATCTACGAAAAACTAACAGAATTGCGTATGCAGTGTGATCGTCTAAAAGTCAAAATTCGGAAGGGTCTTTTGGACGGAGCTATCAACTACGCATCATGACAGACTCTCGCACACTATTCACCGGGGGGATGCTGGGGGACGCGGCGTTGGGTGGTGCCGGGGGGCACGATATCGCGCAGCAGTTGGCGGAATGGATTAACACGGCAAACACTACGGTGTATGACAAAGCCATTGACAGTGTGTACCTGAGCACCCATGTGGGAGGGGCGCAGTTGCACCACTTGGTGGATGGACAGCACGATATCTTCGGGGCATTCGATGCGGCGTCGAAAGCATTGCCGGATGATAGCCTGTGGCAGGAGGTGCTCGGTACGGCGCAGCATTTGGGTAAGGATTTATTTTCCGTGGCGGGGTTACCGGTGGTGTCGTTGGACCCGGCGGGCTATGCGAACGCGAGCCAGTGGTTGCAGGAGCACCTGTTGATTCCCAAGCAATGGCTGGGAGATTTGCTGCAGATCAACGGCTTAGAACTTTTCAGCGGCGTGCTGACTACCGCAGCCGTGGTCTTGGGGTGTCGGCAGGCGGATACCCAACAGCTGGCAGAGCTGGCATCGGCGAGTGGACTGGCAGGCATCCTCTCGGCGAATCCCATCGGGATGATTGCGGCAGTCATCGCGCTCGTGATGGCGTGGGAAAACCGTCAAGAGGGCGATACGGCTCTGCGGGACGGACTCGTGATCGGTGCCGGGGCTGCGGGAACAACGGCACTGGTCGGCACAGGGTTAGCGGCTCTGCTGCCGGGGGGCGGAGTGCTGACGGCACTGGGTGGGGTCGCGCTCAGCGTGACGCTGGGTATGTACGCGCGAAAATTCCTCACTCAGGCATTGGCAGGCATGGAGGGAACTCGGTCGCAGCGAGCGGAGTACCGTTGGCACTTGCCGTCGTCGGAGGATCTCGATACCCTCGCACAGCGCATCGTCGATCGTATCCCCTGCCCCATCCCACGCGATATTTCAGACGCCATCAACCATCGTCTCAACGCTCCCACCTGAGCGAATGCCCGGAACAACTAAGTACACCCAGAGCAGAGCGGTAACTACGTCGAGTGGCAACACGGAGGAGATCAAGTACGAAGTGAAGGAGTTAGGCGCAACGGGGTTGCGCGGGAGAGTTTAGGAGCGGGCAAAGCGGAAAAACACGCGTGAAGGGTAAATCCATGCACCCGTGAGGTTGGTATACACGTGGTAGGCGGGTCCATGAAGAGATACTCGCGTGGCACCACTTTTCATCACAAACGACACGTCCGGTCACAGCCGTGGATTTTCAACACTCTCATCACACACGTTCTTCCTGCACGCACCCATTGCCCACCATACTCGCCACTCCCCGGCTCCGCTACTTCGTACTTCGTACCTCGTACCTCGTACTTCCTTTGCTCGTCTCGGGTGTGGGGTCATTGAGAAGCTCGAGTAGGGAAGACAGGGCAGTGCGGACGACTTGCTGACGGAAAGCGGAGCGGGAAAGATTCGGGAGGAAGAGCGTGGATGCGCGTGAGATTGTGGGGGAAAGGAGGGCGATGCAAACGGTACCGACAGGGGGTTCATCCGGGGCGGCGGTGGGTCCGGCGTTGCCGGAAACGGCTATCGCACAGTCGGCGGCGGCGAGACGGCGCGCGGACTCCGCCATCGCCAGCACGACAGGTTCGCTCACCACAGAATGACGGGCGATGAGCTCCGGCGGAACCCCGAGTTGCTTGATCTTTGCCTCATTGCAATATGTCACCCAGCCGTAATGAAATACCCGTGATGCGTCGGGTACTTCCGTGAGGGCGGCTGCGATGAGTCCACCCGTGCAACTCTCAGCAGTAGCTACAGTGAGAGCACGCTGGGTGAGCAGCCGGACGAGCTCGAAAGCAGGCGTATGCATGAACGGATAAGTAAAAACTACAGCAAAAACATCCGCGCAACTCCGTTGCGCCTAACTTAATACTTCGTACTTCGTCCTTCGTACCTCGTACTTGGCATCCGCCTCGCCCCCTACGGTCGTTCTTCTTCCCCTCTTCCTGTCCGACACCTCGTTCTTCCTTATTTTTCACTCAACGAGCCGATGCCCGGCAGCACCTTACCCTCGAGCAACTCGAGGGATGCCCCCCCACCGGTCGAGCAGAACGACAATTTGTCCGCGACCTTAAACTTTTTAGCGGCTGTAACGGAGTCACCACCACCCACGATGGAGACGCAGTCGGAAGCAGCCAAGCATTCGGCAATGGCTTTCGTACCGGCTGCGAAAGAGTCCATTTCGAACACACCTAGCGGACCATTCCACAGAACGGTCTTGGCACCCTTGAGGATAGAGCAGAATTCCTCGATTGCTTTGTCGCCGATATCGATGCCCATTCCGCCCTCGGGTACCACGCCGCCCTTCTCAAAGGGCTCGGAAACAAAAGTCTCTGCTCCTTCTTCAAACTTAAAGGCATAGCGCACATCCGCCGGAAGCACGAAGCGCACACCCTTTGCCTCCGCTGTGGCAAGAATCTCGCGCGCCAAATCCAGCTTATCTTCTTCGATCTTGGAGTTCCCCACGTTGTAGCCCTGTGCCGCTCGGAAAGTGTTCGCCATCGCCCCGCCGATCAGGAAAGTCTGACTCTTTTCCATGAGCTTCGACAGCACCTGAATCTTGTCCGACACCTTGGCACCTCCCATAATCACAATGAAGGGCTGCGCCGGATTTTCCAGCTTCCCTTCCAAGTATTCCAGCTCGTGCTCAATCAGGAAACCCATGGCAGATTTCTCCGCGAAATGAGTCACTCCTTCCGTGGACGCATGGGCACGATGCGCCGACCCGAACGCGTCGTTCACGTAGAGCTTCGCGTTCCCCAGCAGTGCTTTCGCGAACTCCGGGTCATTTTTCTTTTCCCGCTTGTCAAAGCGCACATTGTCCAGCAGCAGCACTTCCCCGTCCTTCAACCCCGCACGGGCAGCTGTCGCCTCCTCCCCTATCACCTCCGGCACAAACGCCACCGGTTTTCCGAGGTGCCTGCTCAAACACTCCGCCGCTGCTTTCAGCGAGTACTCCGCTTGGTACCCCGTCCCCTCCGGTCGCCCTAAATGCGAACAGAGCACCAACCGCGCCCCCTGCTCCAGCAGGTGCTTGACGGTCGGTAAAGCCGCCACAATTCGCGCATCATTCGTAATGGCACCATCTTTCATCGGCACGTTGAAGTCCACCCGCATCAAAACTTCCTTGCCCTTTGCATCTAAATCTCTTACTGTCAGTTTAGCCATAGTCGTTATCGTTTCGTTAATCCCGGGTCTCCCCGCTCCCTCATTCTACCCCCCTGCCCCACACTTGTCAAGCGCCGCTTCACCTCCTGTTCGCACGTTCGGATTGATCCGACAGTTGCCACCCATCTGGAACGGGATTCGAACCCGTGTTGCCCGCGTGAAAGGCGAGAGTCCTAGGCCTCTAGACGATCCAGACACAATAATTCCGCGAAGCGCAGTGCGGCGCAATTTACCACAGCTTTCCCCGCTTGGCAAGTAAAAATGTTCAAAAAATCAGCGGGAGAAGATGCGGGCGTTTACGTCGGAACCGAAGCGGCGGCGGACGTCGTCCATGACGGCATTCCACCCGGCATCGACCGTTTCACTGACATTGATGCGATTCCCCTCTTTGTTGGTACGCACAAAGAGAACCACAGTACGCGTGCCGTCCTGTACCGTGAAGAAGCGGGTACGACTTTCGAAGGTATTATCGACAGAGGCGAGGGGGATGTCCGAGGCATCGCGCAAGACACTGCGGTAAGCTCCCGGCGCGCGGTAGAGCTGCAACCATTCTTCCGCTTCCGCAAAGGTTTTACCGGCAAGTACTTCGTGAGAGGAGGCATATTTCAGCACCCGCAAAGCGGCATAAACCGCGCGCCGCGTGGCCTGAAAGTTACCGTCCGGGAGCAAGCGATGCTCGTACATGACGCGCATGTCGCGCTGCATAGCTTCCTGTGGCGAAGGCTGCGGATAAAGGAAGAACCACAGGACGAGCAGGAGACCTAAGCCGACGTAGATACCCATTCTGCGACGACGACTGCGCAGTAAGCGGCGCATCATTTGCACAAAACGGTCAATGAGGTGATGGTCCGCGTCCCCGAAGTAGAAACGAGGATACACACGGATGGGATCAGCAGCAATTTGCTTGACAGTGCGTGCTTTTGCGGGGTCTAGGACATCGACACTCAGCAGTGCGGCGTCGTCGTCATTTTCCTCCGGTGGGGTAAAGAGATAGGCAAAGAGACCTTGTCGCAGCAAGAAACTCATCGCCAGAATCACGGCGAAGTAGAAGAGACCCCAACCCAGTTTTCTGTCCTCAAAGGGCAGCGTGGGGGCAGTCAACTCCGGCATGGTCGCCTGCAGTACGGGATAAACGATGATACCGCCTAGGAGGACGGAGCACAGCGAAAAGAACCAGATGACATTGCGCTTGGGACCGATGATGGTTACCACCTCCATGAAGAGCAAAGGAAGCAGCCAAATCACCGGTTTGATGTCATACAGAGTAAAGCCGGTGACATACTCGACATCCGGGGAGGGCGGCAGTAGGCTATCGGGATACGAGAGAGCGTAGAGCACCCCGAAAGCTCCTACGAGTGAGAGTATACAGCGTAGGTAAAAGCAAATTTTTTGTAGGAATCCCATGGAATTATTCTGAGGGTTTGATAATGTACGCGTCATCCTGCTGCACAAACTGAGCGGGTTTACCGTTGACGGACAAGACAGCATCCGACAGCGGCGCGGGCAGCAGCCAAGATACCTCGGGAGCGGCTGTCAGGTGCATTTCCAACTTGGCTCCTTGCTTCACCTGCAACGAAATGCGAGCCGAGCCGGAGAGGGCAACAGGGGATGATTCCGTGCCGATGGTCAGATGTCGCCCCTCCGCCAGCTTCCACGTCTGGTCAGCCGAAACGGAGAGGGGTACTTGCAGGGAAAGGTCCCCTTCCCCGAGCAAGGAAATTCCCTTCTTCCCGAGGGCGAGAGAAACACCTGATCCTGAGGACTTTACAGTGACGCAGCCGCCGAACGGGTCTTCCACCGACAGCCCCCCCACCGCCCAAGGCTTGCCGAGCTTCTCTCCGCTCACATTGGCAGCCGAAATATCCCACGAAACGACCCGGTCCGGTTTAGGCAGCTTGCCTCCCCACCAAGCCGCCGGGCTGTCCAAGCAAGCCTCCGGGTCATCGCTGCGCACACAGCCCACGGGCAACTTCTCCAGCAGAGCGACAGCGTAGGCATATCGCGCCCCAATCGCAATTTGTGCGTGTCCGTTGTAATGCACCTGCATGCTATCGCCTGAGGTAATTTTAGGTAAATCTCGCGTCCGTACCCAGCCGATATTTTTCTTTTTCAGTGACAATTCGTGCATGAGTTGCACCGTTTTCTTCCCTTGGTGTTCCCCGTCCTTGCCGCCCCACGTGGCACATTCCCCGACCACAGCCTGCTTCAGACCGCCTTTCTTCACGTCCTTGGGCAGACGTGTCATGAGGCTGACAAACCGCTCCGGTGCGGCGGAAATCTCATTTCCGGCATCCGACTCCCCTTGCAGGTAAAGCAACTCATGCACCACGGACTTGCCCTTCAGGGCTGCCATGGCTTTTGTGGCACTGTCTACCAAGGACTTGTAGGATGCCGCGTCACTGCACCAATGGCTGTTGCCGCCACCGTCCAGTGAAGCCTTGATGACACATATCCGGTTCCCGGCGGAGGAATGCCAGCCACGCCGCTGCATCATCGAACCGAAGCCGTATTCGGGACCCATGCAGAGACCGCCGTGGTAGTCCGGCAGCTGCGGGGCTACCGTCTTCCATTCCGGGGACTTCTCAAATGGCTCGCCGGAATCGCGCTGCATGTTACCATTCCACAGGAGTGCCTCGCTCTTGTAGTGTTCGAGCTGCTCCGCAGAGGCAGGACTCCCCTTCACCGCACCCAGAGAATTAGATTGACCGGTGAGGATGTAGACGTGGTTGATCTCCGCACGGCAGGACAGGCTGCCCAGAAACGCGAGAACGCAGGCAGTGAGCCAGCCGGTGACGGTATGTGTGTATTTCATCAGTGTTGTTTATTTGAAAATGACTTCGTGAATGGAATGCCCCTGTTGACTCGGGAAGCGGAGCTCAAGCACCTTTTCCTCACCGGTAAGTATGAGATTCCGCACGCAGCTTCCCTTTTTTACAGCTAGGGATTCGCACCCCACCAATTCGCACTCGGTATCATCCCCTTGCACGACCACCATGACTTCCTTTGCGCCGGGAGGACAAGGAATCCGGATTGAACGCGCTTTATCGCAATCTATGGCGGTTGACAAGTCGCCGTCCGTCAACAACTCGGCTTCGCCCTGCCCCAAGCCCTCTGCCACCTGTGCCTCGAATCGATTGATACGCACACTGCGGGGGTTGCCGGTGTTGACGAGACGCACACTGCACAGGGGCTCCTCGCCGAGTGGTGCGGCAAGGAACGTGCCGTCCTTCCCCGGGGTAAGGTCTACCGTGCGGGTTGTACCTCCCTCGGTGGTGATTTCCAGCTTTCCCCATGCGGCGAGCTCTACGTCATCCAAGTCCACGCGTACCTCCTGCAGCACCAGTGAACCGGGCAGTTTTAACTCAATAGCGGCATGTTTCGGCAGCTGATGCACCTCCGGCACGCGATTGATAATCACGGCACCGCCGCTCATTGTCGTGGTGAGTGCGGGAGTGTTCCCCCGCCCGAATTTCGCCGTGGGCAGCGGCATGCGATTCACGGAAAACTCGTACACACAGAGCCAGTTCGCGCGCTCTTTGGTAATGCGAAAACGGACGTAGCGAGCGCGCTGCGGCGCGGCGGTGAGATTCAGTGTCGCATCCGCTCCGTGACACTCCACGCCGACAGGTTGCCAGCTCTCCCCGTCCTGCGAAAACTCGAACTGCCCGGATTCGGGGTAATCATTGGCACGCGGTCCTCCCATGCGCAAACAGACTCTGCGTATATCCTGCGGCTCTCCGAAGTCCAGACAAAGCCAATCTCCCGCCTGCTGATGGGCATCGTTGGACCAGAAACTCCGGGGGTTATTATCGAAGAGAGCCACAGCGTTCTTTTGCGCATTGCCGCGATTCGTCGTGAATACGGGTTCCGCCGCCGGGCGGTTGGCGAGCTGCGCGAACACCCGTTGATTCGCCGTGCGGTACACCTGACGGAGCAGCGGTGTCATGACCCGACTCGCCACTTCCACATCTGTCGCGGGTATCACGGCATGCCCGTTCCAGCCGTCGCGAGTTTGCTTGCTCATTTCATCGAGTACTTTGCCCACCTCCAAGAGGGAAGCCAAATGTTCACCGGGAGAGGTCTCGGTATCAGCGGCATCGAGGGCAAGTTGCCCGACCTGTCCCACGCGTTCAAATTGCCGCAGCCACGGCTCGATGGTGGCGACCAGAGTCGGTTCCCCTTCCCGCAATTCGCGCCCGGCTTCCTCCATACTTTTGAACTCCTCGCGCAACTTGGTAGCAGCCTCGGCATCCGGTTTTCCCTCCGCCAAACTGCGGAGGAACTGCTCTGCCACCTGCGTGATCCGCACGGACTCCTCGCGGTCATACCCGTGGTTGTTCGGCAGAAGATACGAATTGTGCTCACAGAACAGCAGCATGGCTTTCTGGTGCGCCGGGTATAACCGCGCGATCCCGTCTTTCCAACTCCGCTCTGAATTAAACTGCGTGACATTCCAAGTGTAGTCCGCCACCCCGAAGAGCCCCACTTTGTTGGCTTCCGCCTGCTGCATGGGGTTCGCGACGAAGCCGCTCATGAGCTTCAGCATTTCACGCTCCTGCCCCATCCCGTAGGCGCGTCCCATGGAGAGGCGTCCGCTCTTGAAGTCATTGCAGGGCCAATTCCACCAGATAAACGTGGGGCGTCCCAACTGCTCCCTCACCCAGCGTTGCCCGGCAAGGGTGATGTCGTGCACCACGGTGTCTCCCGTCCACATCACGCAGGTGGATGGCTCCAGCCCCTGCCCGAGCCTGCGCAGGAAGCCCGGGTTGGTCCAACTGCGGTTGTAGCCGGTGGGACACATGATGAGCGTCTGATTCACGTCCGGATGCGTCCGGATAAAGTGTTCGGTGAGGTAATTGCACAGCTGCACCTGCCGCTCGGGTTTGCCGATCTCCCCGCCACTATCGTCCACGAGCACGCCGAAATCCCGCACTCCCAACTCATAGATATGTTGTAGTTTTTGGCAGAGAGCATCCAGCTGCGTCTTCCCTTCATTATCCTGCCAGTTCACGGTGTTGGCTGGGTGGATGGCCCACACAAAACGCACGTGATTTTTGCGGGCATACTCGACCAAGCGTTTGAGCTCCGCCGCGCGCTCCGGCGGATAGGGCTTGTAGCAGCCTCCGCCGTGGTGATAGGGGTCATCCTTGGGGGCGTAAATGTAGGTGTTCATTTTGTTTCGCCCGTAGAAATCGAAGAGTGAGCAGCGCGCTTCCGCGCTCCACGGGATGCCGTAGTACCCCTCGACGACACCGCGAAAGGGGAGGTCCGGCCAGTCAATCACCGTTCCGAGGTGCAACTTGCCCAACTTGGCAACCTGCGTCACATTTTGCTCCGGGTAGGGGTCTCTCTGTGCGGTGTCCGCCCCGGGAACCCCTTGCAGCAACTGCGTGAGTGTCTGCTTGGCGTAAAATTCCCCGTCGTCATCGTTTGCCCATACCTCCGCCCGCTCGGGGGTAATCGTCACGGCGTATGCCCCCGGTTTATCCGAGGGCAACTTGCTCCACATGCCACCCGCATCACTAGGCTTGCGGCGGTGGACATCGACACGCCGCACCTGCGTGACCCGCTCGCTGAGCTCGCATTTCTGCGGTGTGGGGTATACTACCGGGGGAGCTGCCGATGCCGCGCACGCGCCCACGAGGAGGAGTCCTGCGAGTTTTCGATACGCTATTGTCATTTCTTCTTTTTCTTGACTTTCTTTGTATAGTAACGCACGTAATCTACCTCAAACGTGACCGGATAATCTTCCGCCGTCGGTGGCTCCGCCCAAGCGTCCGAACCGCCGATAGCCAAGTTGATGATGAGGTAGCAGGGCGTACGTAGCGGATTTTCCCCGTCCGGGTAATCGGCTTCCTTGACATCCACTCCGCCAATCTCATCGCCGTCTATGAGAATTCGCATACGCTCCTCATCCCACTCCAGCACGTAGTCATGAAATTTATCGCTGTACTCGGGGATGTCCGTGGTACGGATGACTTTGTGCTCTTCTGTCGTGCCGTTTTCCCCCCAGCGGAAGATACTGTACACTTTGTCGGGCTCTTGCGAGATGTGTTCCAAGATGTCTATCTCGCCGTTTGTCGGCCATTTGTACTTGTTTTCGTGCATGGTCCAGATGGCAGGCCACACCCCGTGTGCCTTGGGTACCTTCGCGCGTATCTCCAACCGCCCGGGAGCAGCGAACGTCTTCATCCCCCGCGTGGTAACGGAGCCGCTCGCGTAGCTCTGTGTTTCGACGTTTTGCGGCCAAGCAGCTGCGGCGGGTCGGTATAGGATATTGGGTGTCTCTTTGGCTTCGGCGGTAATGCGGAGCATGCCGTCCTTCACTCGTACACTTTCCTTGGTATATGCCTGCGAACACCCTCGATTGCGCGTCACTCCTTCCTCGTAGCACCAGTTCTTTTTATTGAGTTTTGTGCCGGAAAACTCATCGTGCCACTCCAACTTCCATCCGCCGGGAAGTGTCATCGGTGCTTTACTCGTACGCCCTTCGGTTGCCGCTGCCAAGGACGTTATGCCGCAGAGCATCCACATCAACCGGAGGCACATCAGCATGCCTACCCTCCTGCCGCGCGAATGACCGACATCACCGGCGGTCGCGACGGTGCCGGACGCCATACGAGGCGAATCACGTGCCACACATCTCCCGAGAAAATTTCCATAATCCGTTACAATACCGGTGCGATCTTCAGACGCTCCGCGTTCTAAGGGGACATCAACTCTGCGGGTGCATGGAATTAGTCTCCACTCGCCGTCTCGGCTTTGCTTCCTCCAGCTCCTTCCGCGCAACTCCGTTGCGCCGAGCATGAATACTTCGTACTTCGTACTTCGTACTTCGTACTTGATCTCCCCCATATTTCCCTGCGAAAAAATCATTGCTCTACTCCATTTTCCTCGCTAGCTCGCGTTGCCCCCCCGTCAGCAGCTGTAATTGCCGGGGTCTTGGGTAATGGTTACATCGTGCGGGTGACTTTCCTGTAAACCGCCGGTCGTAATGCGGACAAAGCGTGCGTGCTCTCGCAGCTCCTGCAGAGTTCTCGCACCGAGGTAGCCCATGCCGGAACGCAAACCTCCCACCAGTTGAAAAATGACGTCCGCCAACATGCCTTTGTAGGGGACGCGCGCTTCCACGCCTTCCGCCACGAGCTTGCCGCTCGAATTCTGTCCGTAGCGGTCGCCGGAGCCGGCTCGCATGGCACCGAGAGACC
Organism: uncultured Akkermansia sp.; assembly: GCA_964424645.1. Lineage (GTDB taxonomy): Bacteria > Verrucomicrobiota > Verrucomicrobiia > Verrucomicrobiales > Akkermansiaceae > Akkermansia. Next base: position 28,050 of record CAYRJI010000014.1, read on the forward strand.
CCATCCCGCGATAGGCTTTGTAGTTGCGCCCTTGGTAGTGCACCACCGCACCCGGGCTTTCCTCGCAGCCCGCGAGCATTCCCCCGAGCATCACGAGGTCCGCCCCCGCTGCCAATGCCTTCACGGCGTCTCCCGAGTAGCGTATCCCTCCGTCCGCTATCACGGTAACCCCAGCGGGTCGCGCAACTTTGGCTACCTCTTGGATGGCGGTAAATTGCGGCATGCCCACGCCGGAAATAATGCGGGTCGTGCAGATGGAGCCGGGTCCCACACCCACTTTCACGGCGTTCGCCCCCGCCGCAATGAGGTCCCGCGCCCCCTCTTGGGTCACGACATTGCCCGCCACGACCGGCTTGCCCATCTCTCGTAACTTCTCGACCACGTGCAGCACGCGCGTGGTGTGCCCCGTGGCGGCATCGATGAACAGGACATCCGCCCCCGCTTCTATCACCGCTCGCGCGCGGTCCCGGAACTCCGGTCCCGGTCCCACAGCCGCCCCGCAGCGCAGTCTCCCGAATTCGTCTTTCGTCGATTCTTGGAACGCTTCCCGCTTGCGGATGTCCGTATCCGTGATCAACCCGACCAAGTATCCCTTCTCGTCCACGAGTGGTAGCTTTTCTATTCTATTGCGGTAGAGTATTTTACGGGCTTCCTCTTGAGTCGTGTTGGGTGCCCCTGTAATGAGCCGCGCGAGTGGCGTCATCACGTCTTCCACCCGCAGAGAATCCATGTCGTGTCCATCGTACACGCGCATATCGCGCCCCGTGATAATGCCTTCCAGCACATTCTCGGCATTCACCACGGGAAAGCCGGAGAAACCGTGTTCGAGCATGATACTCTTGACTTCGCTGAGACGCATCCCCTTGCTGACGGTGATCGGCTTGGTTATCACGGCATTTTCAAAACGTTTCACCCGTGCCACCATCGTCGCTTGCTCTTCGATGCGATTGTTGCGGTGTATCACACCCATGCCCCCTTCTCTCGCCATGGCTATCGCCATGTCCACCTCCGTCACCGTATCCATCGGTGCCGATAGCACCGGCATCCGTAGCGATATCCCCGCACTGAGCTGAGAAGAGGTGTCCGCGTCCCCCGGCAAGATGCTGCTCAAACAGGGCAGCAGCAGTACATCATCAAACGTGAGTCCCAGTTGTATCTCATCCATAGCGCAGTCTACCACCTTTCCCACCCTTTTGCAAGCCCGCCGACTCCAAACTTGCCCAAAAAATAAATTGCTCGGCATTGGGCGGTTCGTCTGTCTCAAGGAAATTTCTGCAAATCGCCGTCACGTCGGTTCCCATGCAGGTTTCTCCCGCTCTGCACACCCTCCTTCCCTCGCTTTTTCACTTCGTATTTCCTTTTTCCTCGTGCCTCCCCGCCGCAATGCCATTGCTCACCATGAAGCGTCTTAAAAAAGGAAATACAGACTGTGTGTGACGATAAGCTAAACTACGGCGAGCCGGAAACATAACTTCCCGGCTTTACCGCTTCATGCTTCTCGTTTTGTCGGTTGTTTGTATCCAGTTCGCGTTGAGCGGTAAGTATTCAACCGCTCCAGCAAGAAACTTTAATACTTCTTTCTAAGCCACGCCCGAGCGTTAGGTTCTCCCAAAGCAGCGGCCTGGCGTATATACTGGAGACCCAACGCGCGATTCATTGGGCATCCATATCCCTCATATGTCATTACACCGACATAATAGAAGTACAATATGCCCTCATTTAAGTTTGCTCGCGAGCGGCATGCATTGTACAGCAAGTACTCTCGATTTTGTCGCTTTGCCGTTAGGATTGCATCCTGTGCCAAAAGACTATCGTTGGTTTGTTGACTCCGAATAAACGCATCAACGATCGCATTGTCATTGGCGATCTGCGCCTCTCTTTCACGCGCAGCTTCTTCTGCGGCAAGTTGCTTTCCAATTTGCTCGTATTTTCTCTTACCAACCTTGCTCCCCTGCTGCCCCGCCCTGTAATACCACGCCATGGCTTTCGCATCGTCTGCCGGTCGCCCGTGACCTTCTTCGTAGCACTTGGCAAGGTCCAACTGACTCTGCGTATCACCGGCACCGGCTGCCATGGCAAGAGCATTGGCTGCCTGCCGAGCATTTCTTGGGAATCCATTGGTGCCGTTCCGATACTGCTCGCTGATGGCTCGCAGACTCTTCACATCCCCGCTGATTGCTTTCTTGTAGAGTGCCACCATGCTGGGATCCTTCACCGTCTTCGGAGGCTCCGACCTGAGTGTCGTGCCAGTGCATGAAAACATGGCGACACAGCCCCCGAGTGCGAGAGCCACCGTCAGTATTTTTTTTGTATTTGCATGCATAGCATATATATTTAGTTGCGTGCCAAAGTATACGTTTTCGGAATACG